>NZ_JAFMOZ010000033.1:0-755 GCF_019049615.1 Rahnella sp. BCC 1045
GTGTTATTTCTCATGACTTATGAAGGGAAATTATGTCATTATCGATACAAATTCATACAGGGAGTTTTTAAATGAAAAATATTGATGTAAGACTTGGCATAGATCACCTTGAAGATATTTCTGCGGCTAAACCATTACCTGCACTTTTGGAGATAATCTGGAATGCTTTTGACTCTAAATCTTGTTTAGTTACAGTATCTTTTCAGAAAAATATTAATACGGAAACGATCGAGAAAATAACTATCCAAGATGAAGGTGATGGCATTCCTTACTCAAAAGTATCCGAACTGTTTGGTAATCTTGGCGAGTCATGGAAAAAATCAGCTAAAAAAAATGGAGACCGGTCACTACATGGCCAGTATGGAAAGGGACGATTTAAAGCATTTGCTTTAGGTGAGCAAGTAACGTGGAATACTATTTGCGCTAGTAATGAAACGAACCTTAATTATTATATTAAGGGGCATGTTAATAACATTAAGCGATTCAATATCTCTGATGCTCAAAAAACGAATGCCAAAACAGGGACTACAGTTGAAATATTCAATATTGATAAAAAAGTCAATGTATTAATATCAGATACCGTTCAGCATAATGTCACAAAAGAATTCGCTTTATTCTTAACTGAATATCCTAGTCGTAAGCTTATGTATAACAGTGGTTATATTACGCCTTCAGACATATGGTTGGAAAAGAAAGATTATAATCTTGGAGATGTAGTGCTTAATGGGGAAAAAGAAAATATCTCAGTATCAATT
>NZ_JAFMOZ010000032.1:0-754 GCF_019049615.1 Rahnella sp. BCC 1045
CTACTGAATCTTTTGAAATTACATATCCTGTAAAAAAATTTTATTTGATTTCTGCGTCCGGCATGCCTAATTATGGGGATGACATGCTAACAAGAGGATGGATTAATCATATAAAAAGAAAATATCCAAATGCAATTATTTATCTTGATGCAGTCGACCCTATCGTAGCAGACACTCTGTACGAAGGTGTTATTTGTGTCAATTATTTATGGCAGCTTGCCCAAGCTTTGGGGAAGAGTGGAAGTATTGAGGAAAAGTTTTCTGACAGGACACTTCTTCCAATGCGTGAGAGGCTGATGTCTCAGATTTTCTCTGATGTTGACAGTATCCATCTTATGGGCGGAGGGTACATGAATGAACTCTGGGAGGCTAATCTACGCCTTATAGAACTCGTGTCCTATTTTGGTGAAAAGCATAAGATTAGAACTTATGCAACAGGGTTGGGATTACAACCGCTATCAGAAGATAAAGCAGAACATATCTCAAAATTTATCAAAAATTATTTCTGTTTCGACGTTCGTGATTTTCCTAGCTATCAGGTTCTTGAAAAATATCTACCTGGTAAAATTTCCTTCATTGGCGATGATTACTTTTGCTTCCCTTTTTCTGAAGTGGTTAGGCTTGTGGAGCGAGATGCACCTGTACTTCGCTTGTGTTTACACAATGAGCTATCAGATGATGAACAAAATGAAAAATTATTTATTTCGCAAATTGAAAATGTTATTGGTGATTTCATCGAAAGATATCCCAATTC
>NZ_JAFMOZ010000031.1:0-741 GCF_019049615.1 Rahnella sp. BCC 1045
TTTTTCTTGGGCTGAATAATTGTCAAAAGAAATTTCATTCTCTAACTCATCTAAAATACCAAACAGCCATGATGAGTATTCATCAAATAGCTTTTTCCTCATGATATACATATTCGTATAGTAACCGTCTACAGCTGTATTGAAAGACTTAACAGCAGCATAATACTCAGGGTGTTGCCGCAAAAGAACATCTATAGCCGCTTGATAATCTCCGATATGTAAATGTTCGGAGACTTTATAATGATGATAATTATTTTTGCTTCCTGCAGCTTTGACAGACCATTTTTTAGGGACAACAAGATCAGTGTCCTCTAGAATTTTAAGAATTTGCTTTTCATTTAAACCAAATTCGGCTTGGTATTGCTCATTGATTTCCTCACAATTAACCATACCCCAATTGTCTTCTGGCTTTTGCTGGTCACCAGAGAGGTTAAAATGTCGACGATAATGCATGAAACCCACATAATCTGTAGGTATGGCATTCTTCCATACCCAATAGTGTGCAGTAAGCTCACAATAAAATGGGTTTTTATAGGAAATGTTATCACCCGTGTCGTCGCCTTGACAGCAAATAACATTATTCGAATTTGCCTTACCAACATGAATTGGTTTAATTAAAGGAGAATCTAAAAATGCACTCGGTTTATGGTGACAAGTGTAAATAGAAACAGTGTTCATACATTATTCCATCAGTTTCGAAATTATTTATATATAAAGTTAAGACATTGCTTTTTTATATGC
>NZ_JAFMOZ010000030.1:0-716 GCF_019049615.1 Rahnella sp. BCC 1045
TTTTTAATCATATCAATAAAATGAATGATAGTGCGGAGGGTTTTTGTCATGTTGAGAGTGGCTTTCCAAAATTTAATGATAAAAATGAAAGATACAAAAGAATTATACAAATATGGTATGGTGAATCAGGTGGAAATCCCTCTAAATACGAATACGATGACTATATAGGTAGTATGAGAGAGATTGAGCCTAATGTAAATGATATCATAAATTCCTCGCGTATTTCATGCTTTACTAAAACTCCTTTGAATCCGACTATGTGGGCTCATTATGCCAATAGCATGACAGGTATATGCCTCGAGTTTGATGAAGAAAAAATGAGTGAATTAGAAGAGGTATACATATTTGAAGTAGATTATCTTGCAACCCCTTCAACTATCGACTCTGCAATTATTACACTTCTTAATGATCAAATTGGATATAATGCAGCGGCTCTACAAAAAGGTCATATGGATGGTTATGAGCATCTCTATGAAGATGGTTTTAGAAAGTGTCAGTCTTTAATATTTAATATATTTAAAAATATGTTAGCAACAAAATCCAAAGAATGGTCTTATGAACAAGAAAAACGTATGGTATATCATCTTTCCTTCAAACAAGTTGATCAGCGCGCAAAAGAATCGGAGGGTGGTATAACACTGAGTTTACCTAAAAACAGTCTGAAAAATGTCATTTTAGGTGAAAAAACTTCGGAGAAAGATAAAGAGGTTATAATC
>NZ_JAFMOZ010000029.1:0-711 GCF_019049615.1 Rahnella sp. BCC 1045
CGGCACAATGACAATATCTGCAAGACCATAAATAATTTTTTTGTTTAAATTAAGGCCGTCATAACAGGTAACATTTTTATTTTTTGCATATCCCCATTCTTTATCTCGCGGTGCAATTATTCCGAAGGATATATGAGGTAGGCATTTTATTAGATTATTTAAATACTCAATTCCTTTGAGTTTATGTAAGCGGCCAACAAAAATCACATCATGTCTTCTATGTTCTATTCTGCGTTTTTCATACGCAGGAGAGGGATTTGGGTAACATAGAGGAGTTCTAGCAAATTTAAATAATGCTAAACTAGCAAAATAGGCTGCCCATGAAGGAGATGATATGTATTTTGCTCTGAGTATTTCTGCTTGTTCTTTTTCTACATCACTAGCATTATAGGTATTGCCTTGAACAACTGCACCTAAACTTCTTGAGCAATGTAATCTGATATGGATTGGATAAGATGATGGTAGTAAAGATGTTGATGCTAAAGATTCAGGGGCTTCAATACAAAGTATCAGTTGTGATATTCTATCTATTTCTGAGAGAACTCTTATTTTAAACTGCTCAATGCTCTCATTAGACTTTATTTTTATTACTAAAGTCTTTATAAAGTTTTCTTCTAAAATTTTCACTGAAAGTTTTGTATAAGTAGAGACGCCACTGTCTTTACGATGAAAGGGGTCTATAAATATGTAAATACCATTATTCATTTAAAT
>NZ_JAFMOZ010000028.1:0-607 GCF_019049615.1 Rahnella sp. BCC 1045
GATTTAATCGCTAGCAACTATACTGTTACAAGCATAGGTGGTGGTAGATTTAATCACAGTTTTACACCATCAACGACAACTACTGTATATGAGTTTGAAGCTAACTCTGGGAATTATATCGTTGAAGGGGAAAGATATAATATTGGTTATGAAGTCATTAATGGTAAAAATATAGTTGATACTGACTGTATATCAAAAACCTCTGTAATCAATAAATACTTAAGCTACGCAGTAGCTCAGCACGAAGCTCTAAATAATCATGATATTAATAAAGATAAAAACGATACCAGGGTTATTCATACAGCCCAAGGAGGCTATTACTGGGGCAAAAAATATGCCTGGCGTGAGTTTGGGATGTGTCTACCAAAGGAAGTCTTTCACGAATACCTAAAGTTTATAGGGCACCCAACGGTTGCATGTCAAACAGTAACTCCTGGTTATCCTGTTGGTGATGACTCTATTGCATATTTAGAAACTGGCTTAGAAAAAGCAATAGAAGATCTTATTGATACAGCTGCAATAATTAGAAGTGGCCCATACTTCCGATCACCACTTTACAATCCAACACCTACGAAAAAATTCTCAATTAAAGGGATTGATGCAATAA
>NZ_JAFMOZ010000027.1:0-600 GCF_019049615.1 Rahnella sp. BCC 1045
GGCCCTGTATGGCGGCTGTGATGGCCTGAATCGCCTGCTGTTTGTAGCTGCCGGTGCCGTATTCGTTCATCGCCGCTTTGTAGGCGTCGGTATTTTCCAGCGTTTCGTTGTAGGCGTCCCACTCGCTCTGCTCTGCGCCTTTGGTCGGCGTCGGCGGTGATTTGTTCACCGGACACCTGCGCGCCTTTAATGTTCAGGTCGTTACCGGCGCTGATGTTGAGGTTCCCGCCTGCGCCCACTTCTGAGTTAGTCCAGGTGGTGACGTCACCGTGGTTTTTGCCAGCGGCGGCGTGCCGGGATTTATTTTATTTTTAAAGAGCAATATGCTTCATTTACTTGTTATTAAGGCTATGTGGTATTCCCTAGACAATCTGAGAGAATAATGGTTGTCTATGGAATTGTATTCTCATATTTCTATTTCTTCGCATGAACCGTCTATGAATATAACAGATGCCTCTCTGTTATTAATCTCTAAATGGTCTATGTATTCGGTAAATTGAAAGCATCTATACTCATTAAAGCTGTTTTTATAAAGAATAACAACTTCAACTTCACATACAATGAATAGATATTCTTCGGAGACATAGAAGTAATATAAAA
>NZ_JAFMOZ010000135.1:0-133928 GCF_019049615.1 Rahnella sp. BCC 1045
ATTGGAGTAAGTCAAGGAGTTCGTCATTTTTCTTAGCAGTATTTTTGTATAGTAGCTGTGTTTACTACCGACCAAATAATCTACAAAATCGGAATTATTCCATACACCACATTAATAGAGCAGACTGGAAGAATTTCAGATTTGCTGTTGTGAGAACAGGCAAAGATTGTCAACTGCAGAGCTTTACCGACCTAATCCTTGAACTTAAAGATGAATCCGTGTTGTTTTGGGAAAATATTCAGCTTTAACGTGCTTTCTCTCGAAATCATATCTCGGATTGAGAGCGTTACTATCTAAATCGAATGCCCTAAATGCTGCCCATCACTTTGATCTGATTTCTTCGGAATTGGTACGAATTGAACAGGCTTCTTTCTATTCAACTATTTGCGAAATAGGTATCAATTTGAATATTCTTACTACTTATTAGCTTTGAATCGCCAATTCATAGCCAATTTTGTATGTAACTCATTGATAATATGTTACTTAAAAAGTATTCGGTCTTTTTTTTGCCTGTTTTTTAAATCAGTAAGTTACACCTCTTCCTGCTTTTTCCATAACTGCAAATGAGCTCTTTTAGCCGTAGCCTATTCCCAGTGGATTTCGCCAGTCATTCAAGCAGTTTTGCACGCGTCCAGGGTTGTTTACCTGTGATTTGCGTGGCGATATGTTCGATGAATTGCTGCGTGGATGCTTTCTTGCCAAAGCTCATCAGGGACAGAGGAAGAATAAGAAGAATAACTAATGGAGTGAATGTGAAATAGTGCATGTCACGGCTGCGTTGTGTATACAAAAAGATTCCGCTGCAAAGACTGCCGAGGATTAACCCTGAGATCACTTCACTGACGGAATGAGCATGCAGTGCGATCCGGCTGATACCCACCATAATGGCAATGAAATACCCAACAGCAATCATCAGCCTGCGTCTGTCAGATTGAAAACGTTGGCTTATCAGCCAGAACATCACCGGCCATAAAGTGGCAGACATCGTGGTATGTCCGCTGAAGCCTGTAAAATTAAATGTACTGCTGCCAATGCCCCAGGCGAGAAACAGTAGTTTTGAAATGCTCACTGCAAGACCCGAAATCCCCAGAGTAATCAGCCAAATTAATGCCGTGGCCGGGCCATCAGCTTTCCACAGCATAAATAAAGCGAGGGTTATTCCGGTCGGTAAAATGAGCATACTGTCGCCAAAATAGGTCAGGATATTCCAAAGCAAGACGTAGCCCTCGACGATAAATAATAAATTCTTCAAAAGAATCAATCGGAAAGTGTATCAGCAGAGGGTTTTTAACCAAAAGGGATTAGCTTCTCTCACTCCATTTTCAGACTGCAACCCGATTTTTACAGGATTACACACTTTGTAAACCTGGTAATACAGTCCTAATTTATTGTATTACTTGAAATAATTATTGTTTATATTGCAGTTAGGGAGTGACAGTTTTAACTTTGATATTCCACCACAATGAGAGGAAAGGAAAATGAAAGCTGCTGTTGTCAATAAAGACCATTCTGTTGATGTCGTTGAGAAAACTCTGCGTGCATTGGAGCATGGTGAAGCACTTTTACAGATGGAGTGCTGTGGTGTTTGTCATACGGATTTACATGTAAAAAATGGGGATTTTGGTGACAAGACTGGCGTGATCCTTGGCCATGAAGGCATTGGTATCGTTAAGAAAATTGGTCCGGGTGTGACTGCGCTGAAAGTGGGTGATCGCGCGAGCGTCGCCTGGTTCTTTAAAGGCTGCGGACATTGCGAGTACTGTACCACCGGCAATGAAACACTCTGTCGTGAGGCTGTGAATGCGGGTTATACCGCGGACGGTGGCATGGCTGAAGAATGTATCGTTTCAGCAGATTATGCAGTGAAAGTGCCGGATGGTCTGGAATCCGCTGCAGCCAGCAGTGTGACTTGCGCAGGCGTAACAACGTATAAAGCTGTGAAAGTTTCAGGTATCCAACCGGGTAAATGGATTGCCATTTATGGATTGGGTGGCCTGGGAAATCTGGCGTTGCAATATGCTAAGAATGTGTTTAATGCAAAAGTTATTGCAATTGATGTGAACGATCTGCAATTAGAGTTTGCTGCCGAAATGGGCGCAGATTTGACCATCAATATGCTAAAAGACGATGCTGCAAAAATCATTCAGGAAAAAGTGGGGGGTGCTCACGCCGCAGTTGTCACGGCTACAGCGAAATCGGCATTCAATTCTGCCGTTGATGCCATGCGTGCCGGTGGACGTATCGTCGCAGTGGGGTTGCCTCCTGAATCCATGAGTCTGAACATTCCGCGTCTGGTTCTGGACGGTATTCAGGTTGTCGGTTCGCTGGTTGGCACACGTGAGGATTTGGCGGAAGCATTCCAGTTTGCCGCAGAAGGTAAAGTCGTACCAAAAGTCACTAAACGTCCATTGGGTGATATCAATGCTATTTTCCGCGAAATGGAACAAGGCAAAATTAAAGGCAGAATGGTGATCGATTTTACGCATAAGTAAAATTTCCATCATGTGAGTGGCGCTGCTGGAAATACTACGGCGTCACTCATGGCATATCATCGTGATAATGTCAGTGATTCAGCAGATAAAAAAAAGCCCGCTCGGGGCGGGCTGAAAGGGGTATTACGAGGGTCTTACACACTATGAAGGACAGTTCATAGTGGACACAGGAGAAGGAATGTCTTCCTCGGGAATAAAGGTAACAAACCTAATGTCGATTTATGTCAAACCAGAGTAAGTTTACTCTGCAACATGTAACTCCCACCAATACAGGTTTACATAAAACGTTATACTCAACCCTGACATTTCTGCGCCATCAAGCGAGATACAGCCACCAGAGCCCTGCATGACAAGGAGCTTTATGAAATATTGGTTAGGTTCTGTCGTCATTATGCTGATTATTGTAATCAACGGTCCGTGGATAAACCGTCATATTCCCGCTGAATATAATCCGTTCGCGCCAATTGCCCTTAATGACCCACCAACGTTAATTACCCGCTATAAAATGTGGAAACTGGACAAGAACCCGCAGGCTTGTATGGCGGTACTGGAGAGGGTTCAGCAAGATGGCGGATTAATATTCAGTAATCCAGGCAAGATGAGCGGTAAATGCCCTTTGGATAATCCAGTAAGAGTTAGGGCATTGGGTGGTGTCGCTTTAAGTTCGAGCTTTCTGGCGAGTTGTCGCCTTGCGCTGAGTAGCGCGATGTTTGTCTCGCAGGTCGCAAAACCGCTGGCGCAGCAAAAACTGGGAACGCTGTTAATTCGTATCGAGCATCTGGGCAGCTATGCCTGTCGTAACATGTATAACAAACCGGATGCCCGTTTGAGCGAACACGCTACGGCAGAAGCACTGGATGTTTCCGGATTCCAGCTGATGGATGGACGGCATTTGACTGTGCTGAAACAGTGGCCTCAGGAGGGCGCGGAAGCGGACTATATGCATACCATATTTGCTGAAAGCTGCGGATATTTTGGCAATTCCATCGGACCCGAATATAACGCAGCGCATGCCAATCACTTTCACTTTGGCATGCGCTTGTTTGGTTTTTGCCGCTAGTTATTCATCGGCTAAATAACGTTCGGCGAGACGTGCCCAGTACGCAGCACCGAAACTCAAGCTTTCATCATTAAAGTTGTAGGCAGGGTTATGGAGAACGGCGCTGTCGCCATTCCCAAGGCGCAGGAAGCAGCCGGGTTTTTGTTGAAGGAAATACGCAAAATCTTCACTGCCGGAAATAGGGGCCAGATTTTCGACCACATTCTCTTCACCGACCAGCTCTTTTGCGACCTCCAGTGCGAACGCCGTTTCTTTATCATGATTAACCAGCACCGGATATCCTGGTACATATTCAATCTCAGCACGTGCTCCATAGGCTGCGGCATGGTTAGATACCAGGGTGCGAATACGTTCCTCCAGTATTTTTCGTACACCTGCATCAAATGAACGAACGCTCATTTCAAGGCGAGCTGTTTCTGGGATCACGTTGGCCGCATGCCCTGAATGTAAAGAGCCGATGGTGACAACGGCTGTTTCATTGGGATCTATGTTCCGGGAAATAATGGATTGGAGCGTCACAACCAGGCTGCTGGCGACTAGAATCGGGTCGACGGTCATATGAGGGCGCGCAGCATGACCGCCTTTGCCGTGGATCGTGATATTTACCGTATCGCAGGCCGCCATAAACGAGCCTGAACGGAACATCATTTTTCCAACCGGATAACCGGGGTGATTGTGCAGGCCGTATACCGCGTCACAGGGAAAACGCTCGAACAATTGCTCGGCCAGCATGCGTTCTGCGCCACTGTTAAAACCAATTTCTTCAGCGGGTTGGAAAATCAGGTTCACAGTGCCTGAGAAATTTTTGCTGCGCGCCAGTTGCTCGGCGGCTCCCAGCAGCATGGCGGTATGGCCATCGTGGCCGCAGGCGTGCATTTTCCCCGGTGACTTACTCGCATAACTGACACCTGTCAGTTCAGTGATAGGCAGGGCGTCCATATCAGCACGGATACCGATACTGCGTTTACCCGTCCCCAGAGTCATTGAACCGATAACCCCGTGACCACCGACGCCGGACGTGACTTTAAACCCCAGAGACTGCAGCTTCTCAGCGACTAAAGCAGCAGTGTCGGATTCTTCATTAGAAAGCTCAGGATTCTGATGCAGGTGTTGACGAACTTCGCGCAGCCCCGGAACAAGGTCGGCCACGTCAGCGATGGTGCAAAATGATTTATTATTCATTATGAGGATCTGTTTTTGCCAGGAAGATATCCGGCCTTAAGACCGGTGCCGCGTCATTACAGGGAACAGAATGCAATGCGAGAACCCGGCTGGCAATCAATTAATCAGTGAGAAAACTGGATTTTTGAAATTATGGAATGTTCAATTCAATCACGGTATGTAATTGATGTAAAAAGCTAAAGTTTTTACGAGATGTTGCGCAATTAATGATTTTGACTCTGGACGCTCCGACGCCACATCTATACCGTTGTATTTGTTTGTACCGGCACAGACAGATTTTAAAAAATATCAGGCAAATGCTATGCATCCGCCTGATATGACGTCTCAAGATAATGAAGGTGTCTGAGAGGAGATAAAGAGGATTAAGCGGGCATATAGCTAATGGAATGCTCCAGAGAATCGCACTGGGAATCGATAAGTACATTCCAGATCCCTTTATAAGGGATGCCAACATAGGCCGTATTTTGATCGTTAACCGTCAAAATATCGCCGAAACCTGAGTGGCGTCCATTTCGCTCAATATCATTTTCACACATCAGATGGATGTGGCATTTTTCTGAACAACGAATGACGACTGTGTCGCCACCAAACAGACTGAGTCTGGCTCGAACGATAGGCATGACTTTCCCCCAATGAAGATAAAGCACCTGAAATACGCTGTAACCGAACACTGCCAGGTTTTACGTCACCCAGACCAGGAGTGATTTTGGTCACATAACGCTCTTTAACCTATAAAACCAGAGTAAAGCAGGGGGAATAATGACTTTAATCAAAACTTGTAAGACTCTTCTGAAGATTAATTATTCGTCAGTCATGCAGCTGTAAATGAAAATGACCATACTTTTAACAATGCAGGGTGAATGTAGGTACGCGGTTAATGTCCGGTGAGAAATTCAATTGGATGCTAACATCCAGAGATTATCTTTCTATGCAGTGATGAAGTGTATTCATTCGTTACAGGGTAATAAATTAGCTGCTTTTTCTTTCACAAGCTGACACCCTATAGGTGTATAGCATGTGCGTGCGCTTGAAATTGATTATTATCGGATTTTTTACCGTCTCACACGCGCACAATGCGGGTGATGAAAAAAACGTGCGCTACACTTTCTTATTTTCTCCAGTTATAAGGGCATCGGATGATTTGCTCCGAAAAATTCAAATATTTCAGAAACTTCAGCGCATTAGCCCTGGTTCTGAATGCGACTTTTAGCCTGCCGGTACACGCGGATGACTCGCAGTTACGGGCATGTGGCAATGCAAAAACGGCCAAAGACTGCCAGTTACCTTTTCAACAGGGGTTTTCGGCTGTTCAGGTAGGCTTATCACGTGAGCCACTATGGGGCTATCTTGATACCACCGGGCACATGGCAATCAAACCTGATTTCAGCGACGCGCGCGGATTTGTTCATGATCTCGCCGTTGTTAAAAAAGGTGATCAATACGGTTACATCGATAAGAAAGGCCACTGGGTCATTGAGCCGCGTTTTACCCGCGCAACCGATTTCAATGCACAGGGTACTGCGCTGGTCGTCACGGATAACCGTCTGGCATTAATTGACCGCAAAGGTGCCATTGTGAAAACTCTGCCGTTTGCTGTTTCTCTCGACACCCATGGTTTTGCGGGCGGACAGGCGCTGGCAAGCGTCCAAACTCAGGTTTCCCCTACGCTGTGGAATGCTGCAACCGATCGCTCCCTTTCTCTGCCTGACGATGTGATGGCGCTCGATCTGCCGCAGTCCGGGCTTATCCCCGCTAAAAAGCGTGATTCCGCAAATGACGGTTACTGGGGGTATCTGGACGAAAACGGTGAATGGGCAATTGACCCGATGATCCTGAAAGCGCGCGATGAGCCTCAGCTTAGCGGCGACGTGGTTGCTGTCAAAATCAAAAACGGGTGGAGTTTCGTTGATCGTCAGGGCGTTTCATTAAATAAAGAACAGTATAAATCTGTACGTCCTCTCTCTTCCGGTAACTGGCTGGTTACCGGCAACGATAATTCCAGGCAGTTGCTCAGCAGCAAACTGGAAAAAGTGCAGGATATTCCTGCCGATCAGTCCGAAAATATTATCGTCTGGGGTAAGGCAACGCTGGCTACGGGCAGCAAAGGTATTGTCATCGTTGGGGCCGATAACCAGGTTGTTTCCCTGAAAGTGAATAAACCTCAGTTCCTGCAACAGGGCAACCGCCTTTGGGTCATGCAAACTGAAGGGAAAGCACCGCAGGTAGTACAGGTTTATGACAACAATGGCGTTGCATTACTCAATGATGCCACACTCGCTGCGCTGAAAGATTATCAGGTGAAGCCATTGGGTACGTCTGTACTGACCGATGATATCGCCACATTGCCGGAAGTCACTGCGGATGTAGCGCACACACTGCCATGGGCGGCTCTGGCGCCTGCAGACACCACAAAACCACCGGCAATCCTGACCTCGCAGGGCAACGTTCTTTCGGATCCTCAGTGGGCTGCTATCGATGGCGATGCGTCTCAGGCTCCGCTGATTGTCCATACGCAAACCCAAAAAGTGGGTGCGGTAGACGGCGCGGGCAAATGGGTTATTCAGCCGGTTTATCAGCAGATCAGCGCGTTTTCCGGTGACTACACCTGGGCTGTCGAAAACAGTAATAATACCGATACCAAACGCTTAATAGACCGCAATGGCAGCGTAACGGATGTGCCATCGGATATCTTGCAAAACGCCCAGCGTCTTTCCGGCGGTTTGTTGTATTACACCGAAGGCGTTAATGATGCCCGTCGCTGGGGCTTATGGGATATTGCGAGCAAGAGCGTTAAAGCAGCCCCTCAGTTTACTCAAATCGAATCCTTCAATGAGGGGTTCGCTCTGGCGAAAGCCGATGCCGGATGGGGTGTTATCGGCACCAACGGTGTATGGGCAATTGCGCCGGATCCAAGCCGTAGCGGGAAATTCCAGTATATTGGCCAGGGCGTTTTCACCCTGTCTGATAACGATCAGCCGGGCGAACGCAGTGATCTTTCGAGTCATTTCAGCCTGTACAGCGCAAACAGCGGTCAGGCTATTGCCGAAGACCTGCTGGCAAGACCACAATCAGTCGGGCAGGGGCACTGGCTGGTCCAGCCTTCCGAAGGGGGCGTCGCGCTGTTAGACAGCGCTGGCCGCTATCCAGTCAGCAAAGCCATTGCAGCTTCATCAAGCTCAGTGCAGGGCGACTGGGTAATGCTCAGTTTCTCTCCTCACTTTGGTGCCATTAATGCGCAGGGTAATTGGCAGATTCAGCCTTTTTACACCGAAGAATTCAATTTCATTTCGCCTTTGAACTGGAGCCGTGCCGTCAGTGACGGGCATACCACGCTAATAAACGATCACGGTGCTGTTCCGCTGGATGGTTTCGAGCAAGCTCAACCACTGAATTCACTGATGCGACTGACTATGAATGATGATGTAACCGGCGAAACGGTGCTGTATGACAATGACGGCAATGAGATCCAACGTTTCGCCGGGCTCGACAGCTTGCAGGCAGATAAAGCCAGTGCCGGTGTAATCCCGTTACGCGACAGCAAAGGGCTTTATGGTTTCGTTGATCAACAAGGTAAGAAACTGATCGGTTCTTATTTTGATCAGGTTGGCGCAATGAATAATAACTTTGCCACAGCCATGAAGAAATCGACTTACGGCAACCTCTTTGGTTATATCAGCACGACCGGCCGTTTCGCTATCTTGCCTAAATTCGATTGGGCCGATAATTTCAGCGAAAAACACGCATGGGCGGGCGGCAAAGGTGTCGTCAGCTTGCTGAACGCGGAAGGTGCCGTTCAGGCGAAAATTCAGGTGCGTTGTAATCAGCGCGTAATCGTGGACGCAAAAGGCGCTTATCTCTGGCCTGCAAAAGCGCCTTCATGCGGTACCGGGAGTAACTAATGATTGTCAGCAAACCTTCAAGGCTACGGAAAGCACTTCTTTGCGCATTGAACACCAGCAGCGCACTGGCCTTATTGACGCTGACAGCTTCTGCAAATGCGGCTGAACCTTCCGGTTGTTTTGCTCCGTTGCCAGCTTCGCAAAACGATGTACAACGGCGTAACGCGTTGCCAGCTGTTCAAAACTTGTGTATCCGTGATGTTCATGAAGGGCGCGCGGCTGTGCTTTTACCGGCTGCTGACGCAGCCAGAGAGCGCTGGGGCTTTCTGGATAATCAAGGGCAACTGGTTATAAAACCTGTCTTTGAAGATGTCGGTGATTATCATTACGGCGTTGCAGCCGCTAAACAACAGGGGAAGTGGGGGTTTATTGATACTACCGGGAACTGGCTGATTCAGCCTGGTTTCGATGCGGTACAACCTTTTACTGAATCCGGTTTAGCCGTTGTGACAGTGGCCGGGAAGTCGCAGATTATCGATCGCAAAGGCGCGCAGGTTGGAAAAGCGCTGGATGATTTAGTGGACGAGGCCATTCTGAGTAATGGCCTCCCCGCCCGTTTGCAGCTGTCGTTTAACAGCGTGCTGCTTTCCCCAGATGGTGTTCGCCATGTAGCAACAGACAAAATGGAAGTTGCGGAACCTTTTGGGACTCAGGGATTGTTCATCGCCTTCGATGCCAGCAAAGGTTATGGCATCGTGGATGAAAATCTGGGCTGGCGCATTGCACCACAGTATGCCGCCATTACGCTTGATCCGCGTAATCCGGCAGTGGCACTCGCGAAAAATTCCGACGGAATTACGTTAATTCGTGCAGACGGCGTTCAGGATGAGCAAAAGTACTTGTCAGTCAGTGAAGAAACCGGTGCTTTCTGGCTGGCGAAAACGGCTGATGGTGTGAAGTTACTGGATAACTCCGCCGTTGTGATTGCAACGTTTAGCGATTCTGATGCCGCCGCTCTGCGGGTTTCGGGGGACTATGTCCTTAACCCGACTTCGAAAGAAAATCTCATCGTATTTGTTCCCGGCCGTAAACAACCTCTGACATTGCCTGCCGCCAGCGAGCCGTGGGGGCAGACTACCGGTGAGTTTCTGGTGACCACCCGCGGTGAGCAGAAAAAAGTGAACGCGATAATTGCACCTTCAGGCGGAATGATTGGTGGTGCTCAGAATGTCGGCTGGCTGGCGCAAATTTCCAGTGCGGAAGTGATCAATCACCGTCTGTGGCTGCGTAATGATCAGGGCGATGTCGTGAATGTTGTTGATTCGACCGGAAAGGCGTTGCTGAACCCGAAGACGATCAGTGCGCTTGAAAATAGCCGGATTGAACCGCTCAATGCTGGCGATGACCACGTTACCACGCAGTCGCCATTGGCTCTTATCCGCCCTGAGGCAGGAACCAGCAAAACAGGTGCTGGTTTCCTGAAACCGGACGGTTCTCTGCAAATTGATAACAAATGGCAGGATATTGAATCAGCGGACAGCAGCGAAGATATCGGGCAATTTATTGTCAGAACGGCTGATGGCACCGGCGTGATTGATGCGCAAGGGAAAGTGGTTATTCCTCTGACAGAAGACAACATATCTCCGTTTGTAAAAGGCTATGCGCTGGATTATCTGGATGGAAAGCTGACGGCGCTCGACCACGCCGGCAAGCATTATAATTTGCCGGATGTGTTTGATCTGGAGTCGGTCGGTAACGGCTGGTTCCGTTACCACGAAACGGCAGCTGAAGGGGCATTGTGGGGAATTTACGATGCCATTAACCAGAAAATGGTCATTCAGCCTTCCTACCAGGATGTGGGTGATTATGCCAACAATCAGGTTGCCGTTCAGACGCCAAAAGGCCTTTGGGGGATCCTCGACGGTCAGGGTAAAACGATGGTGGAAGCTAAATACGCCAAAGTTAAGCGCATCAATTCTGCTTTATGGCTGCTGACACAACCGGCAACGGACGATCAGCCAGAGTCCCGTGTGATTGCAGAAATCATTGGCAATGATACGAAAACCCGGATTGCGCCGACGGCCGGTCTGGCGGTAAATCAGTTTAGTGATGGGCGCATTCTGGCAACGTCTGCCGCCGGGCAATCCTGGCTTCTGGACGCCAAAGGCAATATTCAGCTTCACGAGCAGCAAACCCGAATCAGCGCACTGGGCGACTGGGTGAAACTATCCCGCCAGCCGCAGGAAGGTTATTTGTCGGCGCAGGGTGACTGGCAGATCCAACCCGCTATCGATACCCGGGGCTCCGCCTTTGCACAGGGTCGCGCATTACGTTCTACAACTGCAGGATTTGAGCTGATTGACGACAAAGGGACGCGTGTCGCCGCGATGCCTGAAGGGACATGGAACCTGCCTTTGGGGAGTACGTTGTCTGTTTCTTATGATCCGCAAAACAGTGAGGTCGCAACCCGCTATGTCGATAATACCGGCAAACTGGTTCTGACTGTGGCAGGTTTCGCCAGCCGTATGGTTGACGGACATGCTGTTCTGACACGTGCTGATGGTACAAAAACCTGGATTGACGGGCAGGGGAAAG
The DNA here is from genome assembly GCF_019049615.1 of Rahnella sp. BCC 1045. NCBI lineage: Bacteria > Pseudomonadati > Pseudomonadota > Gammaproteobacteria > Enterobacterales > Yersiniaceae > Rahnella > Rahnella sp. BCC 1045. Next base: position 11,169 of record NZ_JAFMOZ010000135.1, read on the forward strand.
CCGCTGATGCTGTCTCTTACGCCGATCTCGGTTTGCCTCATGACGGTCTGGCGTTCGCTAAAACGGATACTACCTACGGTTTTGTAGATGCGCAGGGTAACTACGTGATCGCGCCTGTTTATAGCGCAGTTTCACCGTTTGACGGGGGGGTTGCGATTGTCTCGACGCCCGCAATGTCGATGATGATCGATAAGACAGGCAAGCCACTCGCGCGGTTGAATAAAGAGTGCGGCATTTCTGTTTTATACGGCGCGGGCAGTTCGCGCCAGTGGCCACAGAAAATGCCGGATAATTGCAAACCCTGAGCCTGATGCTTGCGTTCAAAACCCGCTGCGGCGGGTTTTTTTGTGCTAATGTTTAACTGTAATGGCAGTGAACTATCTCAATTGAAAGGATAAATTATGATCCCGCAGATCCCGCTTAAATACAGGGACGCAGAACGCTGGTCTTTTGGTGATACTGAATCGTCAGCAGATGAACTGGCCAAACGTGTCATGGCCGGTACCAAAACAGCGACCTGCTCAAATCTCGATGATGATCCTGAACCTGAGCCGGGCGAAGTGTTCGTTGTGGTCGACGGCCGCAACAACCCGGTTTGTGCGGTACAACTGACCGAAGTGAAACAGGTTCCGTTTGATCAGGTAACAGAGCAGCATGCCTGGGAAGAAGGTGAAGGTGACCGCACGCTGGCTTACTGGCGTAAGGAACACCAGCGTTTCTTCGAAGAGTATGAAATGTTTGAACCGACGATGCCTCTGTTGCTCATGAAGTTCCGGATGATCGAAAAGTTCTAACTTTATCATGTGGCCTGAGAAGGAAAATCAGGCCAAAAACCTCAAGGCATAAGATCTACCTGATGTTGTTGATCTGTCGTTCGGGAATGAGTCATGTCCGCCAATTCAGTAAATCCTCATACGTTTTCACCCCTTTCCCGAATACCGTATTTCAGCCAGTGGGAAGATCCGTCCTGCGCTGCGGGCATTATCGCCGGTGATATTGCGCTCAGCGATATCCGCCTCTGGCGTCAGTCTGGCGCGGCTTCTCAGGAAGAATTTATCGAATGGGCCAATCATGTCTGCGGAATGTGTTGCCTGAAAATGGTGCTGGCGGCAGTTTCCGGAACTGTCGTACCCATTCTCGAACTGACCCGGCGCAGCCAGACGTACGGCGCTTATGTCCGTGAAGGGAATAATATTAAAGGGCTGATTTACGCGCCGTTTGTAGAGTACGTCCGTCAGGAGTTAGGGCTGAGCGCACAGGTCAAAGTGAATATTTCTGCGCAAGATATTGCTTCACAGCTCGATGTTCACCGGTTTTTCATTGCTTCGGTGCATCCGTCGATTCGTATCCCTGAATCTGTTCCGCCGGCTAAGGGCGGACATCTGGTTCTGGTCACGCGCGCTGATGTCGGATCTGTGACCTTCCATAACCCGTCGGGTCACGATATTTCCTCGCAGCAGGATGTCACTCTGCCGGTTGAAACTTTTGCCCGCTTTTTTGCCGGGCGCGGAATAGCTCTGGTGTCTGACAGTAACTGACCGCAAGCGGCATGGCGAACACAATTCCGTTCGCCATGCAGTGTTACTCCAGTCGCATGATCCACTCATCTTTCTGCTTATCGTACTTCTCTTTATACAACACAGAATGACGGCCATCGACAACCGCCGGGACGCTGGTGTGATCATCCCACGCATCAAGTTGCATACACAAATCAGGGTCTGATTTGCACGGAATATGCACTTTATCGCCGCCTTTTGCCTCAGGCGTAGAGAGATGTGCATCGTCAATTTCATAACTGCCAATTCTGATACTCGATTTTCCCATCAGGTACTCCTTGCCAGGATGACGCCAGTGATTTCAGTAACATCAGGTACGACCAGTTGGTCGCCCTGATCTCAGAATAGTCGACAGCACAAAAAGTGCCACTGGATTTTTTTCATGGCAGCGAAGAAACGAATTTTTAGAGGGAAAACCAAAGTTCGGAAGGAAAGGAATAAGGAGCCGGTGTTTGATAATCGAATTGGCCCCTTTGATTTGCTTTCAGAGTGGATTAAATCTGATGGAAACCGGCATTGCGTTGATCTGATTACGGCCATTATTTTTGGAAAGATACAACGCTTCGTCCGCCGCGCTGACAATGTCTGACTGATCTTCGATATCCGGGTCCTGATCTGGCCGGTAAGTTGCAATGCCCTGGCTGATGGTCACGCGGTTAAACTCGCTGAAGCTGTGTTTGATGCCCAGCGTTTCGATCGATTCCATAATGTGCTGGGCGACAATCCATGCACCTTTCAAATCAGTATCCGGTAAAATAGCGGCAAATTCTTCACCGCCAAAACGGGTGACCACATCGGTGCTGCGTTTCAGCGATTTCCGCAATGTTCTTGCCACAAGACGCAGGCAGGCATCGCCCGAAAGATGGCCGTAGTGGTCGTTGAAATGTTTGAAATAATCGATGTCGATCATAACGACCGTCAGCGGTGTACGGTTACGTTTGGCGCGCATATATTCGTGACTGAGCACTTTTTTAAATTCGCGACGGTTTGGCAGTTTGGTCAGTGAATCGGTACGGGCCTGAATTTCCAGGCGACGGTTGGCCTTAACCAGTTTCAGTTCCAGCAATTTGCGTTCGTGAACGTCTTCAGCGGTGCCGTACCAGCGCTGAATTGAGCCGTCCGTCGCATAACTGGCCGCCGCGCGGATACGCATCCAGTTCCAGCCGCGGTCAACGTGGCAGAAGCGAACTTCGATATCCAGAGGCGCGCCGGTTTTAAGGCATTGTTCCCAGGTCTGAACCGCGGCCCGGCGGTCTTCAACATGCATACTCTGGATCCATTTATCTGCCAGAATATCCTGACGCGTCATGCCGGTGATACGTTGAAAACGCGAGCTGACGTCATTGAGCATGCCGCGCGGGTCAGCGGTCCATGGGATTTGCGGGTTCAGCTCCACCATGTTGCGGTAATGCTCCTGGCTTTCGCGCAGTGCCCGTTCCATACGCTTGAGGCTGGTGATATCTGTCATTGCCACAGAAAGCCCGTTCAGCTGATTTTGTGCGTCGTAAGCCGCTTTTATGCGTACGAAGAAAACCTGATTTTTACCGGGAACTGAAAATTCACGGTCGGGCGTCGTTTCGTTACGCTGCGCCATCTCCAGTGCGTTATTGAGCAAAGGTGAAAGGCCGGGCAGGAAAACCCCGATTTTGCGGCCAATCGCTTCGTACGGTTGCAGACCAATGATATTGGCCATCGCATCATTAACGGTGACATAACGCATTTGCAGATCGATAAAGCACAGGCCAACAGGGGCGTTGGAATAAATGGTTTCGAGCTGGAAAAGACGCTGTCCGGGAGCCTGATCCAGACTGGTCAGATTACGGTCGATGCCACGATAGCCACGGAAATTGCCGTCGTTATCAAACAGCGGAACACCGCTGGTTTCGAGAATAACTTCGCTGCCATCCGGGCGGATATTACGGTTAAGTAATCCGCCAAAAGGGGCGCGGCGTTCAACAATCGCAGCGAACTGCTCACCCACGCGTTTGGCTTCGTCAGGCGGCATGAAGTCAAAAGGCGTTTTGCCTAAAACTTGTTCGGGCGGAATGCCAAGAAACTCGATGCATTTATTTGAGGAAAAGACGTAACGTCCTTGTGCATCGACTTCCCAGATCCAGTCAGAATTGTTATCGATAATATCCCGCAGACTGGCCATTTGCTGTAACAGCAGGCCATCTGCTGATTCGAGTTTCATTTCATCCGACATGATACTTCTCCGACTGGCAGGTCTTTACTCAACATCAGGCACTATGATTTATATCTAAAAATGATATATCACTGGCAATGTTATCTTGAGGGCAATAATACATGTCAGGCTAGGATTATTCCTACTTATAATTCCATTAACCTATATGGATAAAATAAAAGGATATCCAATATATGTAGCACAAAATTTTTCACAGTCATTTGTTCCATGCAGTTTGTCACCTTGATTTCACCTAAAAATGTACCGGAGCAGAATCGGGTTAAAAGCATAGCAGACTTATTTTTTATCGAATTTAAGAAAGGATTATTAGAATTTTCTGCGCCAACAGGAGGATCCTGTGGCACAGAAAATTACGAAAAGAGTTAAATTAATTTATCGTTCGAAAACGTCTGGTGCCGCGTTGCCCCGTCCCTGACCAGTTCGCGGGGCAGGCTATTTTTAATCCGGCTGCCGATTTTTTTTGCCAGCCCTAGCGGCTGATTTGACCAGGTCACCAGACATTCATCCGTCACCGGCGTGTTTTCAGGATAAATATCGACGCCGCGCAACCAGTTCTGTGCCAGTTCATCATTAATTTCAAACCGGTTGCTGGCGTCATTAACGCTGAAAGCAACAACGGCTTCATGCTGCCAGCGGAAACCTTTTGGAAAGCGTTCAGCCAGGCGGACGCCAATACGCGAAAATCTGACCTTGCCGAATAAGTGTTCCAGCACGGCAGGGAAGATCCAGATTTCTTTGTCGCGCTGCCACAATGTGTATTGTTTTTCAGGCCATGAAAGCCCGGAGCTGGCGGCGGCTTTGATTATTTCCGCGCTGTCCTGACGTGAAAGTGGCGTGAACGGGAAGCGGCCAACTTTATATCCGGGAACCGGCAAACGCGGTACAGAGTCTGTTTTACGAAAACGAGCAACGAAGAAACCTTCGCTGTCATAAATCTGCGGGAATACGTGGAGATAACCTTCCTGTGTCACCGCTTTTTGCGCACCATCGAATAAATCTTCCAGAGATTCTGTTTCCACCGCACCGGCGTAGGTCTCCAGCAGCCACTGGCAAACCTGCTGATTTTCCTGCGCATTGAGCGTGCAGGTGGAATACACCAGAACGCCGCCTGGCTTTAAGGCGTGAAATGCGCTGTCGATAAGCTCGCGTTGCGTGGTGGCAATTTCAGCCACGCTGGCTTCTGACCAGTTGCTCATGGCATCGGGATCTTTTCGAATCACGCCTTCACCGGAGCAGGGCGCATCCAGCAGAATTGCATCGAACGTTTCGGGTAACGCGGCACCGAACACGCGCCCGTCGAAATGGGTCAGTGCGGTATTGCTCACGCCGCAGCGGCTGATGTTGGCATGCAGCACTTTCACGCGGCTGGCGGAATATTCATTGGCAACGATGCCCCCGCGGTTTTCCATCTGTGCGGCAATCTGCGTCGTTTTTGAGCCCGGTGCAGCAGCAACGTCCATCACCAGCGCAGGTTGTGTGTCGTGTGCAAACAGGGCTGTGACGGGGAGCATGGAACTGGCTTCCTGAATGTAAAAAAGCCCGGCGAGATGGGCCAGCGCGTTACCTAAGCGTGAATCATCCAGGGCGTGACGGTTGATCCAAAAGCCTTCTGCGCACCAGGGCACTGGCTCTAAATCCCACTGAAATCCTGACGCCATTTCGAGAAAATCAGTCACGCTGATTTTCAGGGTATTGACCCGCAGACTTGGGCGCAGAGGGCGCTGGCATATCGCAATAAAATCTTCCATGGTCAGGCTGGCTGGCATGATTGCGCGCGTCGCATCCAGAAAGGCGGCAGGTAATTTATCAGCGAAATCGCTGGCAGTGGTGAGCTTTGACAAGAGTTGGGTTCCAGTACTGAAGGTATTTTCTGCCGCGGAGTTTAGCATATTTGCCGGCAGATGAAGGCGTGGGTGTTGGCCGAATGCAATGAAAAGGCCACCTGAAGGTGGCCTCTGAAAGCGCGGGATAGTTAATTCCTTGGGATCGCCGTTCCCCATTTTTGCCAGTCTTTCGGCGCTTCCGGATTGAGCAGGAAGTGGTTGCCGTTGGCGGCTTTTGGTGCCAGCGGTGTGGTCGGCGGCGTTGCGAAGGCAATACCGCCGCGGATGAACTGCTGGAATGTTCCGCTTTTAAATACACCCCCGGTAAGACCGAACTGTAAATCATAGCCGGAGGCCAGCCAGAACACGGAGTTTTCACGTACCAGATACTGGTACTTTTTACTGACGCGCAATGTCACGTTCACGCGGTCAGCCATCGCGCCCAGATAGAAGCCTGAAACCGTACCCACTTCAATGCCGCGGAACAGCACCGGCGTGCCGATTTGCAGTGAGCCGACTTCTGCTGCATCAACCACAATGCCCAGACCGTCGGTGTAACGCGAATCGGTAATCGTGGATTCCTGCAAATCAAAGTTACGCGCAGGAACGCCTTTACCGGCTTCAACGTTGATGTACGGCTGAAGTAAGGTATCAAGATTGCTGACACCACCGGCCGAAATCTCCGGCGAAACGATTGAGAAACGTGTGCCACGGCGGGCAAAATTGTCGACGTATTCCGGATACAGCACGGCTTTGGCGGAAACCTGATTGAGCTGAGGATCCAGTTTCAGGGATTCTACCTGGCCGATGGTAATCCCCAGATAACGGATTGGCATGCCCGCGGAAAGTTTGCTGGCATCGTAGGTATTGAGCGTGATCTGGCTGCCCACGGCGCGTGCGGAGGTTTCGGAATCATAAAGAATACGCTTGGTGCCTTTGCTGGTCAGCACGCCTTCAAAGTTATCGAAGCTGATCGCTCCTTTCAGTGCGCGATCCAGCGGCGATGCCTGAACGGTCAGCCCGCTGCCGTTCAGCTGAACTTTGGCTCCGCCTTCTGCCCAGAAAATAGTTTTTTCGGTCAGCAGGTTGCGGTATTGGGGCAGGATGTAGACATCCACGTCAAACTCGTTGGCTTTCGGGCGCACGTTAACAATCTGGCCCACCTGGAATTTACGGTAAAGCACCACGGAACCGGCTTGAATGTCTGGCAGGCTTTTTGCCGTCAGCGTCAGCGTCGCACCTGGTTGATCACCCTGAATGCCTTCAGCGGCTTTTTCCGCATTGCTGTACAGCGGATATTTTTGCGCGGGTTCGCCTTTTCCGCCCGGAATAATGCGGATGCCGCCATCTACCCATTCCTGCGCGCTGGCGCCCAGCACTTCCATACCATCGATACCCAGCTTCACATCAACGCGGCTGTTCACCACAAACTTGCTGTCTTTATGCAGTAAGTTTTTGTATTCCGGCTTGATAGCGGCATTAAACAAGATGCCTTCATCAGTCAGTGTGCGGTCGATGATCTGACCAACAGTAATGCCATACAGTTTGATTGGCTGGCCCGCATCAATGCCATAACTTTGCGGCGCGACCAGCTGAATTCTGCTGGTGGCCGGATCCTGAAGCAGACGCTGGTTGCTGTCGAGGACGGTAAAACGCTTCTGCGCATCGCCGTCGCCCGGGATCAGTTCCAGCGTATTGCCGGTCAGCAACTGGCTGATATTGGCATTATTCAGGCTGAGTTTCGGGCTGTTCATTTCGATGCGCGTCCCGGTGCGCATCATATCCAGCACAGAAGGGTCGACGGTCAGTTTGCCGGTGACTTTGTTATCGGGCTGCAAGGTGATTTTTGTCAGCGTCCCGACCTGCAAACCCTGATACATCAGCGGTGTCTGGCCTTCGGACAGTCCATTGCCATTTGGCAAATCCAGGTCGATTTCAACGCCGCGCTGGCTTTGCGCCAGATCAGGGTAAAGCACGTAAGACTGGTCGGCCTTGGCGGGTTTTCCGTCGTCCGGAGAATCCATCGAGATCGCACCGTTAACCAGCGCTGCCAGACTTTCCATCTGAACTTTTGCACCGCTCAGGCTGAAATCGCCTTTAAAGCCGGAAACATTCCAGAACCGGGTGTTGTCTTTGACCAGACTGGCAAAGCGTTTGTCGATCAGTAAATCAATCGTCACACCGTTGTTGCCGCTTTCGATGTCGTAATCGTAAACTTTGCCGATCGGGATTTTACGGTAATACACCAGTGAACCGGTGCTCAGAGAGCCCAGGTCTTTGGCGTGCAGATGCACCATTAGTTCGCCGGTATTGAGGCGGAATTTAGGTTGCGTATCCAGCGCGACAAAGTGGTCTTTTTCTTTTCCGGGCCCTGGCATCATGCCAATGTAGTTACCGCCAACCAGGGCATCAAGGCCGGACACGCCCGCCAGCGATGCTTTCGGCGTCACCAGCCAGAACTGAGTGCCTTCGCGCAACGCGTCAGACAGATCGCTTTTAATGCTGACTTTTACCTGAATGGTGCGCAGATCTTTGCTCAGGCTGATGGATTCGACCGACCCGACTTCAACGCCCTGATAACGCACAGGCGTACGGCCCGCAACGATGCCCGCTGCTGACTGGAAATCGATTGTGACAGTCGTCCCGCGCTCCTCGTAGTTGCTGTAAATGAGCCATCCGGCAATCAGTAAAGCAATAAACGGCAGAAGCCAGAAGGGTGAAATCCGGCGCCTGTGTTTTATCCGTGCTTCAGTCGGTGTATTCGGCGTTTCCTGTTGCATGTGCATCCCAAATCAAGCGGCTATCAAGCCATTCAACGGCAAGAATGGTGAGGATCACGGCAGAGCCAAAGTAAAAGGCAGCCGGTCCCATTGTAAATGACAAAAGCTGGTCACGATTTACCAGCGACATCATCAATGAAATTACAAACAAATCGAGCATAGACCAGCGTCCGATCCAGGTCACCAGCCGTAAGAGGCGAATACGCGTTTTCAATCCCTGAATCGCTTTGAAATGGATGCTGATCAGTAACGTCAGCATCACGATAACTTTTGTGAAAGGTACCAGAACGCTGGCGATAAACACGATGGCGGCAATCGGTACGTTGCCTGACGTGGCTAGCGACACGACGCCGGAGAAAATGGTGTCTTTGAGCTGTTGTCCGTTGGCATAAATAATCGAAATCGGCAGCAGGTTCGCAGGGATCAGGAAGATGATTGCTGCAATAAGCGCCGCCCAGGTTTTTTGCAAACTGTGTTTATAACGCAGCCGCATTGGTACATGACAACGTGGGCAACGGCCCCGTTCATCCGGTTGTCCGGTAAATTTGCAGGCCAGACACAAGCGCAGCGAAGAGGGCACGCCTTTGGGCTGACGCTGCGGATAAAACTCTTCCCACAGCTGTTCGATATTCAGGTTAATCATCGTCAGCGTGACCATGACGGTCATCATCAGGTACGCCGCCAGCGCAATGCCGACATTGATGTCGGCATACTCTTTGACCTTAATACTGGCGACGGCCATGCCAATCAGATAGATATCGAGCATTACCCAGTCTTTCAGGCGGTCGAGCATCAGCAGCACGGGTTTCAGGTTCATGCCCAGTTTGCTGCCAAAATGCAGGTAAAGAATGGAGAGCGCCAGCGTCAGCGGCGCACCGATAGTGCAAAACGCGACCATACTGGCGGTGACCGGATCACCCTGACGCGACATTTGCCAGATTCCTTCCAGCAGACTGGCGTCAATACGCGTGCCCAGAAGGCGGATGCTGATAAGGGGCTCGGTATAGGCAAACGGCATCAGCAGCAAAATGCTGATGGCAATCGTGATCAGACGCGGCAGGGAACAAACCCGACCCTTTTCGACTTTGGCGTTACAACGCGGACAGTGCGCCGTTTGCGTCCGCAACAGTGCGGGAAGCGCAAAAAGGTAGTCACATTCACTGCACCGCTGGTAGCGAATATGCGGTAGCTGGGCTGAAATTGTGTGTATTTTCATAGTACCTGGAATAGTAAAGAATACCTGTTGTTACAATTACGCATCCCCCTTAGGGGTCAGGCGAGGCCATTGAGCCAATATCAGCCAGGTTTTTTTGACAAAATAACGTATTATGCGGTCGGCAAACAGTTATTGTAGGTGAGTCTTTTTGATGTCACACAGGATTAACCTTGTTCATATGGGCATTTAATGCTTATTTTATAGAGGTTAAGCACACCAGAACGGCTCAGTGCCCTTAGGTTATTATTGGTTACTACATGAATAAAGAAGCATTCTACACGGAATTAAAACGTGATTTGAGCGCGTTGATCGCCGGAGAAAACAATTTTATTGCGACTCTGTCGAACGCCAGTGCCTTACTTTTTGAGCGTCTTGACGGCGTGAATTGGGTAGGTTTTTATCTGATGGATGGCACATCACTGGTGCTGGGGCCATTCCAGGGTAAAATTGCCTGCGTGCGTATTCCGGTAGGGAAAGGCGTCTGCGGTACCGCTGTTGCAGAAAATGCCGTACAGCGTGTTGGTGATGTTCATGCCTTCCCGGGCCACATCGCCTGTGACGCTGCAAGTAATGCCGAAATTGTCCTTCCCATCACGGTGAAAGGCACAGTTATTGGCGTATTAGACATTGATAGCACCGTTTATCAGCGCTTCGATGAAGCCGATGAACAGGGGCTGACAGAGTTAGTCAGCGGGCTTTGCCAGCATCTCGAAAACTGCGATGCTGAAAAATATGTCAATCTGATCGTAAGTTGATCGTCGGATAACGTGGCATTTAATAATGGCGTCATTATAATGGCGCCTGTTCATGCCTGCGCCGGTTGGCAAACCCGTTGTAATCAGGAAATTTCATGGAAAATCAACCTAAGTTGAACAGTAGTAAAGAAGTCATCGCCTTTTTGGCTGAGCGGTTCCCGCTCTGTTTTACCGCCGAAGGCGAAGCACGCCCATTAAAGATCGGTATCTTTGCGGATTTGGTCGAGCGCGTGCAAGGTGAAGAGAATCTGAGCAAAACTCAGTTACGCTCTGCTCTGCGTCTGTATACCTCAAGCTGGCGCTATCTGTATGGCGTTAAAGTTGGCGCAGAACGCGTTGACCTTGATGGTAATTCATGTGGCGTTCTCGAAGAGCAGCACGTCGAACATGCCCGTAAACAGTTGGAAGAAGCAAAAGCCCGCGTTCAGGCACAACGTGCAGAACAACAGGCTAAACGTCGTGAAGCCGGTGAAACCACTGAGCCACGTCGTCCACGTCCGGCCGCTAAAAAACCTGCGCCGCGTCGTGAAAATGCGCCCGCAGCTGTGGCTGGTCAGGAAAATCGCAAACCACGTTCACCTCGCCCACCGCGTGAGGAAAAACGTGAACCGCGTCAGGTGCCAGTAACAGACATTTCAAAACTGCAAATTGGCCAGGAAATCAAAGTCAGAGCAGGACAGAGTGCGATGGATGCAACCGTTTTGGAAATTGCCAAAGACGGTGTTCGCGTTCAGCTCTCTTCGGGTCTGGCGATGATTGTGCGCGCAGAACACTTGCAGTTCTGATACGGAGGCCAACTCAGGCATGAACAAATTTGTCAGATTAAGCGTTATCGCGGGTCTGTTAATGGCAGGGGCAGGGCTGGTGAATACCAGCTTTGCAGCGAACGAGAGTGCACCGGTGACTCTCGCTCAACTCCCTAATTTGACTCAAGATCCGCAAGATGCAACGGTAAGCGAGCGTGTGACCGCACGCTTTACCCGTTCACATTATCGTCAGTTCGACCTTAATGCAGATTTCTCAGCGAAAATCTTCGACCGTTACCTCAACATGCTCGATTATGGCCATAACGTACTCATGGCTTCCGACGTGGCGCAGTTTACTGACAAACGTGCCACTTTGGGTGAGGAACTGAAATCCGGTCAGTTAACTACGCCTTATGCCTTATTTAATCTGGCGCAAAAACGTCGCTTTGAACGCTATGACTACGCGTTGAAAGTGCTTGAGCGTCCGATGGATTTCACTGGCAACGACACTATTGAGCTTGATCGCAGTAAAGCACCGTGGCCGAAAGACCGCGCTGAGCTGGATAAGTTGTGGGATGCGAAAGTCAAATATGACGAGCTGAACCTTAAACTGACCGGCAAAAACGATCAGGAAATCCGCGATGTGCTCTCCAAACGTTATCATTTTGCGATGAAACGTCTGACGCAGAGCAACAGCGAAGATGTGTTCCAGCTGGTGATGAATGCCTTTGCGCATGAAATTGACCCGCACACCAATTATCTCTCTCCCCGCAGCACCGAGCAGTTCAATACCGAAATGAGCTTGTCTCTGGAAGGTATAGGCGCCGTCTTGCAGGGTGACGATGATTATACCGTCATCAATTCAATGGTAGCTGGAGGCCCGGCGGCCAAGAGTAAAGCCATTGCGGTTGGCGACCGTATTGTGGGTGTGGGCCAGGTTCAGGCCGGCAAACAAACCCCAATTGTTGATGTGATCGGCTGGCGTCTTGATGACGTCGTTGCGCTCATCAAAGGGCCTAAAGGCAGCAAAGTGCGCCTGCAGATCCTGCCTGCGGGCAAAAATGCTAAAAACCATGTTATTACCCTGACACGCGAAAAAATCCGTCTGGAAGATCGCGCAGTCAAAATGACCATCAAAAATGTCGGCAATCAGAAAGTGGCCGTGATGGACATTCCGGGTTTCTATGTGGGGCTTACGGACGATGTTAAAGTCCAGCTACAGAAAATGGCGAAGCAAAACGTCAACAGCCTGGTTATCGATCTTCGTACCAACGGCGGCGGTGCCCTGACTGAAGCGGTTTCTCTGTCAGGTCTGTTTATCCCAAGTGGCCCTGTTGTGCAGGTTCGCGATAACAACGGTCGTATCCGTCAGGACAGCGATACCGATGGCGTCGTGTACTACAAAGGTCCGCTGGTGGTTCTGGTTGACCGCTTCAGTGCGTCAGCATCAGAAATCTTTGCAGCCGCAATGCAGGATTATGGCCGTGCGCTGATTGTCGGTGAGCCGACCTTCGGTAAAGGGACCGTGCAGCAATACCGTTCACTGAACCGCATCTATGATCAGATGCTGCGTCCGGAATGGCCTGCGCTAGGCTCCGTACAGTACACAATCCAGAAATTCTATCGTATCAACGGCGGCAGCACTCAGCGTAAAGGGGTTACCCCGGATATTCTGATGCCAACCGGTATTGAATCGATTGAGACGGGTGAGAAGTTCGAAGATAACGCGCTTCCGTGGGATAGCATCAACGCGGCGACTTACACCAAAATGGGCGACATGAAACCGTTCCTGCCTGACTTGCTGAAAGATCATGAAGCACGTATTGCGAAGGATCCTGAGTTCCAGTACATCCAGCAGGATATCGCCCGTTATAAAGCACTGAAGGACAAACGTGATACCGCCTCCCTTAATTACGCACAGCGTGATAAAGAGGACAAAGAGGACGATGCATTACGTCTGAGCCGTCTGAACGAACGCTTCAAACGTGAAGGTAAGAAACCGCTGAAATCTCTCGACGACTTGCCGAAAGATTATGTGGCACCGGACCCTTATCTCGATGAAGCTGACCACATTGCCGTTGACCTGGGCAATCTGGAAAAAGCTCAGGGCGACCAGACCGCGGCGAAATAATTCCTCACCCGGTGGTCAGATGAAAAAGCGCACTCCGGTGCGCTTTTTTTATGCGCTAAACCGGGCATGAAAGCTCGCGGGGGCATGTGAACTCCATAGATTTCAGCGACGGATGTGAAATAAAACGCTTCAAAATGTAAAGTATTGTGATTTTAGGTCTTTAGCGGGCAGGGACTCTTGAATCTGTGCTAGAAGCCCATAGGATCAGTACAGCCGGGCAGGCTATGTGCCGGTGGTGTGACTCAATCAATAACAACGAAGTAACAATGAGGAAGTAAAATTTTATGATGCGTATAGCGTTGTTCCTGCTGACTAACCTGGCGGTTATGCTGGTCTTTGGGCTGGTGTTAAGCCTGACGGGCATTCAGTCCAGCAGCGTGCCGGGGCTGATGATCATGGCCGGGCTGTTTGGCTTCGGTGGTGCTTTTGTCTCGTTGCTGATGTCTAAGTGGATGGCGTTGCGTTCGGTGGGTGGTGAAGTTATTGAGCAGCCACGAAATGAAACTGAGCGCTGGTTGATGGAAACGGTTCGTCGCCAGTCTCAGCAGGCAGGCATTGCCATGCCGCAGGTCGCGATTTATCACGCGCCAGATATTAATGCTTTCGCAACCGGAGCGCGCCGTGATGCCTCGCTGGTAGCGGTGAGCACAGGTTTGCTGCAAAGTATGAATCAGGATGAAGCCGAAGCGGTTATTGCCCATGAAATCAGCCACATTGCGAATGGTGATATGGTGACCATGACGCTGATTCAGGGGATCGTGAACACCTTCGTGATTTTCATTTCGCGTCTGATTGCGCAGGTGGCTTCTGGTTTCCTTTCCGGAAACCGTGATGGCGAAGAAAGTAACGGCAATCCGATGATTTATTTTGCCGTGGCGACGGTGCTTGAACTGGTCTTTGGTATTCTGGCGAGCATTATCACCATGTGGTTCTCGCGTCACCGCGAGTTCTACGCAGATGCCGGTTCAGCGAAACTGGTAGGGCGTGAAAAAATGATTGCAGCGTTGCAACGTCTGAAAACCAGCCATGAACCGCAGGAAGCGGGCAGCATGATGGCGTTTTGTATAAACGGCAAATCGAAGTCTTTCAGCGAGCTGTTTATGTCTCACCCGCCGCTGGACAAACGTATCGAAGCGCTGCGCAGCGGTCAGTACATCAAATAAATGTCCGTTCGTTTATGTGTAAAAAAATGCCTGGCTTATGCCAGGCATTTTGCTTTCCGAAACTTACGGTTTAGTACTCTCAGCGGCTTGCTGGCTGCTGGTTTTTTGCGTCATTCTCATCAGACTGACCAGCGCGCCTGCACCGGCGAGTGTCCCGGCCATAATTAACGAAGCATGCGTCCCGTGTGACGGGAACAGGTTAAACATCAGGGCAACCATTGCTGCACCGGTCGTCTGGCCTAAAAGACGGGCAGTTCCCAGCAAGCCACTGGCGCCACCGCTGCGGTTACGCGGTGCGGAACTGATGATTGTGTGATTGTTCGGTGACTGGAATAAACCAAAGCCCGCACCGCACAGAAGCATGCGCCAGATAATGTTCAGATGTGAAGGTTCTGGCGGCAGCAGTGAGAGCGAAAACAGCCCGAATGAAAAGATAATCAACCCGATCCCGCCCAGCATTCCGGGATGGAAACGCTCGACCAGACGGCCGGCGATTGGTGCCATCACCATCGTTGCCAGTGGCCACGGCGTCAGCAGCAGGCCGGTATCTACAGAGTTCAGCCCCAGCGTATTTTGCAGGAAGAAGGGCAGTGAAACGAATGCCAGCATTTGGGCACTGAAAGAGCACAACGACGTACCCAGCGACAGGCTGAAAATCGGGATGCGCAGCAAATCCACCGGCAGCAACGGGAAAGGTTTCGATAACTGGCGGCGGACAAAGAACCAGCCAATAATCAGCAGCGCGATCACTTCGCCCAAAATTAGCAGATGGTTCAGACCCTGCGCGAAACCGCTGATTGCACTGATGAGCAGGCCAAACGTCAGCGCATTCATCACGCTGCTGGTGATATCAAAACGCTGCCCCTGACTGCGTGTTGAGTTGGCCGGAAGAAATTTCAGGCCCAGAATCAGCGCGACAATACCAATCGGAACATTCACCGCAAACAACCACTGCCACGACGCGACGGACAAAATCCCTGCTGCAATAGTCGGCCCTGCGGCGGACGAAACGGCAACAATCAGCGCATTAATCCCGACGCCCCGACCCAGAAAACGTTGCGGATAAATAATGCGTATCAGCGCGGTATTGACGCTCATGATCGCCGCAGCCCCGAACCCCTGCAATACGCGCGCGACGGTCAGCGTCAGCAGCGAATCGGAAAGGGCGCAGAAGAGCGACGTAATGCTGAATACCAGCAGGCCGGTCTGATAGATGCGGCGATAGCCAAAAATATCACCGAGAGACGCCAGAGAGAGCAATGAAATGGTTATTGCCAGTTGGTAGGCATTCACGACCCAGATTGAGGCCGCCGGGCTGGCATGAAAATCATTGGCAATAGTGGGTAACGCCACATTCGCGATTGCGCCATCAAGCACCGAAACGGTAATACCCAGAGCGATTGCAAGGATCGCACCGTAGCGCTGTGGAACGGGAAGCCCGTCGTTGGGTGTAGGTGTCATGAGTTATGTCAGTGCGTAGTCATCAGAGAGGGGAATATTACTACGCTAATGAAGCTAAAGTGACAATTGTCACATGATGTAATGAATTTTTTACTGTTCTCTCAGTTCTGAAACTGGCTTAACAGTTCTTACATTCTCACGCATCGGGTAGATTGCTTCTCGTCGATGCTTACCACTATAATAAAAACTACGTTCTATTTTTTTTGAAACAAAACTCACGCGAGCAGGTAATTCATCCTATGGCTATCGCAGATCTTGATAAGCAACCCGATTCTGTTTCTTCCGTTCTGAAAGTTTTTGGCATTTTGCAGGCCCTGGGCGAAGAGCGGGAGATTGGTATTACTGAACTTTCTCAGCGCGTTATGATGTCCAAAAGTACCGTCTACCGTTTTTTACAGACGATGAAATCTTTGGGATACGTGGCGCAGGAAGGGGAATCTGAGAAGTATTCGCTCACTTTGAAGTTATTCGAGTTAGGGGCGAAAGCACTGCAAAATGTGGATCTGATCCGCAGTGCTGATATTCAAATGCGTGAACTGTCCCGTCTGACCCGCGAAACGATCCACCTTGGCGCACTGGATGAAGACGGTATTGTCTATATCCATAAAATCGATTCGATGTACAACCTGCGCATGCATTCACGTATTGGCCGCCGTAATCCGCTGCACACTACGGCGATCGGTAAAGTGCTTCTGGCCTGGGGCGATAAAGCGGAAGTCAGCGCCCTGTTGCAGGAAATCGAATTTACCCGCAGCACTGAAAACACCATTATGAATGCCGCCGATTTGCAGACTGCGCTTAATCAGGTGCGCGTGCAGGGTTATGGCGAAGATAACGAAGAGCAGGAACAGGGGCTTCGTTGCATAGCGGTTCCTGTGTTTGACCGCTTTGGTGTGGTGATTGCTGGCCTGAGTATTTCGTTCCCGACTATCCGTTTCTCAGAAGAAAGCAAAGCGCACTACGTTGAAATGCTGCATACCGCCGCGCGCAACATTTCTGAGCAGATTGGTTTTCACGACTACCCGTTCTGAGTCTTTGCATAAGTAATGCAGATATAAAAAAACCGAAGCCATTGGCTTCGGTTTTTTGTTTTCAGCGAACCGGGATCAGCGATGAGCCAGTTCAGCGGCTTCTTCAGAATCCATCACTGCTTTGTCTGTCTGTTTTAAAAGCTGGCTGGTGATTGTACCGGCAGTCATTGAACCACTTACGTTCAGGGCAGTACGGCCCATATCAATCAGCGGCTCGACGGAGATCAACAGCGCGACCAGCGTGACAGGCAGACCCATCGCCGGTAATACGATAAGAGCCGCGAAAGTCGCACCGCCGCCCACACCGGCAACACCGGCGGAGCTCAGTGTGACAATGCCGACCAGCGTGGCAATCCAGACCGGATCAAACGGGTTGATGCCCACGGTTGGCGCAACCATGACGGCCAGCATTGTCGGATACAAACCGGCACAACCATTCTGGCCGATAGTGGCCCCAAAGGATGCTGCGAAGCTGGCAATCGATTCCGGGATACCGAGACGACGAGTTTGTACTTCAACGCTCAGCGGAATAGTGGCAGCGCTGGAACGGCTGGTGAACGCGAAGGTTAGCACTGGCCAGACTTTACGGAAGAATTTCGCCGGGTTAACGCCGGTGAAAGACAACAGCACAGCGTGAATTACGAACATGATGGCCAGACCGAGATAAGATGCCACCACGAAACTGCCCAGTTTAATGATGTCCTGAATGTTGGAACCGGCAACCACTTTGGTCATTAGTGCCAGAACACCGTATGGAGTCAGTTTCATGACCAAACGAACCAGTTTCATCACCCAGGCTTGCAGGGTATCGATAAAGGCCAGAACGCGCGGGCCTTTATCAGCATCATCTTTAACCAGCTGAAGTGCCGCAACGCCAACGAAAGCTGCGAAAATTACCACGCTGATGATGGACGTCGGACTTGCACCTGTCAGGTCAGCAAACGGGTTCTTAGGAATAAAGGAAAGGATCAGCTGAGGCACGCTCAGGTCAGCCACTTTGCCCACGTAGTTGGACTGGATAGCGGTCAGACGCGCGGTTTCCTGCGTCCCCTGAACCAGCCCATCAGCGGTCAGACCAAACAGACCGGTCACAAAGATACCTACCAGCGAGGCAATCAGCGTGGTGAACAACAGGGTACCGATAGTCAGGAAACTGATTTTGCCCAGCGATGACGCGTTGTGCAGTTTCGCTACCGCGCTCAGAATCGAGACGAAAACCAGCGGCATGACTATCATTTGCAGTAACTGGACGTAGCCGTTACCGACAATATTAAACCAGGTAATAGAGGTTTTCAGTACCGGATCATCGGAACCGTAGATCAGCTGCAAAGCCAGGCCAAACACCACACCCATGGCCAGACCAAGTAAGACTTTTTTTGCCAGACTCCATTGCTTATGGCGGGTTTGCGCCAGCAGCAAAAGGAGGACAACGAAAACCACTACGTTAAGAACGAGCGGAAGATTCATACCGAACTCCAGACTTATAGTTTTGATATTTAAAACGGGTGTTCCCGACAGGGATTGCACCATCCCAAAGCAATGGTGAGCAGGATATCAGTTTGGCACCTGAACATTTATATCCAAAAAGAATGCTTTATAACTTTTAGGTTTGATTCGTACCAAATATCACCAAAATGGCGGTATTTTATGCTTGTCATATGAATAATTTCAGAATGTGATTAAAAATATCCGGATTTATTGCACCAATAATGGGCGTCCAGTCAGGCCAGAATAGCGTCAGACCGACTAGCATCAGACATAACGTACGTTCGAGCTGATTGCCTTTTTGACTGTTGATTAGCGGCAGGCGAAAACGCCAGCGGCATGGCCACAATAATGGAACACCGGCTGGCGTCAGCATATCGGCCAGAATATGGCTCAGATAACCAATTATCATGGCATGAAAGGCATCGATGGGGATCACCCAGTCATGAGGGAAATGGGTGCGTAGCAGGAAAATACCCCCCGCGACGGCAAGCAAGCTGTGTGTGAATCCACGGTGCCCGAATGCCCGCGCGATCGGAGCGGAAATCCATTTCAGGCGCTGGCCAATCAGTGATTTGGGATGATCGATGTCGGGCAGCAGGCACGTCAGCAGCGACCCCGGAATAATATGCCACCAGTCACCGTGCGCCAGTTCCGGAGAGAGCTGTGCCTTTTTCGCAAACACTGCACAGGCAATTGAAAAAATGAGGTGGCCTTCCGCCGTCATGACGCGTCCGAACTGGATAACTGTTATTTTATCCAGTATAAGTGAAACTGTCACAATCTTGGAAGAGACACCCTGTAACTAATTGTCAACGATATGATAAAAAAGAAAAAGGCGTATAAAAATACGCCTTTTTATTGTCACTTATTGGGTTGCTATCGCGCCAGCCATCCACCATCAACGGCAATGGTATAGCCGTTAACGTAATCCGAGGCTTTCGACGCCAGAAATACCACGGGGCCCATGACATCTTCCGGCAAGCCCCAGCGCCCGGCGGGGATGCGATCAAGAATTTCTTTGCTGCGATCTTCATCCGCACGAAGTTGTTCAGTATTGTTGGTCGCCATATAGCCCGGTGCAATGGCGTTAACATTAACATTGTGCTTCGCCCATTCATTAGCCATCAGCCGGGTGATGCCCATGACGGCACTTTTTGATGCCGTATAAGAAGGAACGCGAATGCCGCCCTGATAGGAAAGCATGGACGCAATGTTAATAATTTTACCGCCAGTACCTTGCGTAATGAACTGCTTAGCCACGGCCTGAGACATGAAGAACAGTGTTTTGCTGTTCACGTTCATCACGTCGTCCCAATTCTTCTCGCTGAACTCGATAGCATCTTCCCGGCGAATGATACCGGCGTTGTTTACCAGAATATCGATATGACCAAACTCGCTGACCGCTTTTTGGATGAGTTTGGGAATGCCCGTAATGCTACTCAGGTCAGCGCGAAGGTCGAGGAAACGGCGGCCGGTTGCCGTGATTTTTTCGGCCGTTTCGTTTGGCGCTGAAACGTTAATACCTACGATATCGCAACCGGCTTGTGCCAGTCCCAGCGCCATACCCTGGCCCAGTCCGGTGTTACAACCGGTCACGATTGCGACTTTGCCGCTTAATTCAAACGCATTGAGGATCATATTCAAAGTCTCTTTTGCACGGCACGTTCGCCATTAATGGATGATTTGCTCCGCTGCCGTGCAACAGAGCACAAGGGTTAGCGCAGTTCGCTGACTTTGACGTGATCCATGTCGTCAAATACCTGGTTTTCGCCAACCATTCCCCAGATGAAGGTGTAGTTTTTCGTGCCTACACCGGAATGAATTGACCAGCTCGGTGAGATGACCGCCTGTTCGTTATGAACGAGCAAATGGCGCGTTTCCTGTGGTTGCCCCATCATGTGAAACACGGCGGTTTCTTCCTCCATATTGAAGTAGAAATACACTTCCATACGACGCTCGTGGGTATGGCAAGGCATGGTGTTCCACAGGCTGCCTTCTTCGAGTTTCGTCAAGCCCATC
This sequence comes from Rahnella sp. BCC 1045, assembly GCF_019049615.1. Taxonomy (NCBI): domain Bacteria; kingdom Pseudomonadati; phylum Pseudomonadota; class Gammaproteobacteria; order Enterobacterales; family Yersiniaceae; genus Rahnella; species Rahnella sp. BCC 1045. The sequence continues at coordinate 31,544 of NZ_JAFMOZ010000135.1, forward strand.
GTCAGCTGGCAGGTTTCTAAAACGTCAGGAACGATGAATTTATTGATGGTGCGGCGGTTGCTGGTGGCCGCGTCGCCAATAGTTTGAGGAGACGCTTCGGCCAGCGTGATTTTTTTGTTAGGGAACGTCGTGTGCGCAGGGGCGCTGTTGTAGTAGAATTTGGCGGGTTTTGCGGCATCAACGCTGCTGAATTCAACGTGCTTCCCGCCTTTGCCGACGTACAGCGCTTCTTCATGACCAATCTCATAAGTTGTTCCGTCAACCACAATAAGCCCCGGCCCGCCGATGTTGATCACGCCAAGCTCGCGGCGTTCGAGGAAATAACTCACGCCGAGTTGTTTACCAACGTCATCACCTATCGAAACTGATTTTTCAGCGGGCATAACACCGCCGACGATAATGCGATCGATGTGGCTGTAGGTCATGGTGCAGGCGTTTTTCTCGAAGATTTTCTCGATGAGGAATTCGCGGCGTAATTGTGCGGTATCCAGCGTTTTGGCGTGGTCGCTGTGGATGCTTTGACGAACTTGCATGTCGGTGCCTCTCATAGGATTGCAATAAAGGGGGACGTGCCGGGCGAGTCTGACCGTTGCGTGGCAGTGACAGCGTACAGAAGCAGGAGAGTTCCCGGCTCGTCCTTGTTAAACGCAGCATAGGTTCATTGGCATATGAATTCAATAAAAATGAAATAACGTTTTATTTATTTTATGAGGCAGTTCATGGTTCGCGAAATTAAACGCTGTCCGGGGAAATGTGGCAGGGAAAATGCGAAGTCAGGTTGAAGCAGGGAACGGCACAGAAGCGGGGTGGCTTTGCGCCGGTTTACCCAGGAATAGGTCTCAGAGGATATGTGCTGGCTCTAAAGCTTCAAGGGTCGCGAGTTTCGTGTCGGCAAGCGCCCAACGCGGATCTTCGCGATACTCACTGGCGGGAACAACAATCGAGCGCATGCGTGCGGCTTTCGTGGCAATCATCCCGTTAAAGGAATCTTCCAGCGTGACGCAGTTCAGAGGGTCAACCTGCAATTCACCGGCTGCGAGCAGATAAACTTCCGGGTGCGGTTTACTGAAAGGCAGGTTTTCTGCCGAAGTGATCACCTGAAAATAGGATTGCAGGCTGAACATCTCAAGAACCGCCCTGAGCATAAATAAAGGAGAAGCGGACGCGAGGCCAATTTTCAGACCGCTGTCACGACACAGCTCAAGTGCCTGGTTCACACCCGGCAGCAAAGGGCGTGTTTGTTCCACCAGTTCGACGGTGCGCGTGATGATCATTTTAGACACTTCGTCCTGCGTCGGCCCTTGCCATGGCAGCGTTTGATACCACATTCTGACCACCTGATCGACGCGCAAGCCCAGCGTATCCTGCAGTAAATGTCGCTGAGAAATATCGACGCCGAGGCTACCAAAAACGTCCAGTTCTGCCTGAACCCAAAGTGGTTCAGAATCAATTAACAGACCATCCATATCGAAAATTGCTGCATTAACAGGGCGAACATAAGCCATGAAAGCGGACTCCGTAAAAGTGAATTAAGGCTTTACTCTAACACCGCCGGTTCTGAGGGTGAAATGCGATATAGGGACGGTCAGGAAAACCGTCAGGAACGCTGTTTCAGGCAGGCAACGCCAGTAACTGATTAAAACATTGGGCGCAAAATACTTTCTGTGGGTAAACTTACGTGTTGCTTTAGGTGTCCTAACAAGGGGAATTCATGACGTATCAACAAGCCGGACGCGTGGCAGTGATTAAACGGATTGCAGGATGGATTATTTTTATCCCTGCGCTGCTTTCAACACTGATTTCATTGCTTAATTTTATTAATGAACACACTAAAACTGAGCAGGGCATCAATGCCGTTATGCTGGATTTCGTCCACGTGATGGTCGATATGGTGAAGTTCAACACCTCGTTTCTTAACGTTTTCTGGTACAACTCCCCCGTACCCGCTTTGGGGCAGGGCGTGACCACCGCCAACATCGTATTCTTTATTATCTACTGGCTGATTTTTGTCGGTCTTGCGTTACAGGCATCCGGCGCAAGAATGTCCCGTCAGGTGAAACATATCCGTGAAGGGATCCAGGATCAACTGATCCTTGAGCAGGCGAAAGGTGCAGAAGGGCGTACACGACCACAGATTGAAGAACGGATTGTCATCCCGAGACATACGATTCTGGTGCAGTATTTTCCGCTCTATATTCTGCCCATCGTTATTGCAGTCGTTGCGTATTTCATTTTGAAATTATTAGGTTTAATTGCAGGTTGATCTGAGATTACTTTCTGTAAGATCTGATTTATCATTCTCATAAATAAGGCCTGAATATCTTCATTATTCAGGCCTTATTTGTTTATGCAGTAAAACATTTACCAGGCTAATTAATATCGTCGTGGAGAAGTCTTTCAATAGCGCGCTGAGCAACAACGAGGTGCTGCCCTCCGAATAAATTACTGCGATTTAGCAGGTAATATAACTGGTAGATTGGCTGTCTTGAAATGAAGTCATCCGGAAGCGGCGTTCTGCTTTGATAACCGTCATATAATTGTGGCGGAACATTAGGATACAGCGGAAGCATAGCCAGATCGCATTCCCTGTCGCCCCAGTAACAGGCGGGGTCGAAAATGACCGGTCCGTGTTCGGAAAGGCCACAGTTGTGCGGCCATAAATCGCCGTGTAATAAAGAAGGCTGAGGCTGATGGTTCTGTAAGCGGGCATGAACCATTGCTGTGATATCTTCGATATTGCCGAACGTCATTCCTTTTTCCGCCGCCAGTTGCAACTGCCACCCGATACGCTGTTCGGCAAAGAATGTCGCCCAGCGCCGCTGCCAGCTGTTGGGTTGCGGTAGGGTCGCCAGCTCATTATCGAAATCAAGACCGAATTGCAGTTGCTCGCTCCACTGATGTAACGCGGCAAGTTGCTGCCCTAAAATGTAGGCGTTATGGGCATCCAGAGGCTTTTGCGGGATATATTCCAGCAGCAGGAAACTGTAGTCACGATCGCTGCCAACACCATAAACCTCTGGCACGCGAACCGTCTGACTTCGGGCAAGCAGTGCGAGCTGATCGGCTTCAGCCGCGAAAATAGGGAGCATTTCGCGCGCATTGCACTTCACGAATACATCCCTGTCACCGTAGCTCAACCGCCAGGCCGAGTGAATTTCTCCTCCCGGCAGTTCAACACGTTCGCGGATTTCAGCACTGCCCAGGTGTTCACTCAACAAACGATTGACGGCTTGCCACATGGTATCACCCCTTCTGACTGGCCCGATAATTCATTAAGTTAGCGTTTTTTGTGGTTCAAAAACCCGATCCCGCGCACGGCTGAATCAGATGATGCTGTTAATTTATGCGAATTGTGTCGTGACTGAACTGAGAGTGTAATCAATGAATCTGTTAATTTCAGAATATGTGACGCAAAAGAGGTTTTATATGCAGAATTGTCTTATCGACATGTGTCTAACCCCCTTGTTTAACAAAACAATAATAATAATAGACTAAAAATATATTCAGGTGTGGGAAGAAGATGTATATGCTAGCCCTCGTCCCAGTCGCGAGAGAGAAAACGTGAAACCAAAAATTCTTTATTTGATGGCCGCGCTTTTACTGGCGGGTTGCGCTAAAGAAACACCGGTTAAAACCACGCATTTTTTGAATCCATCGCCACCCATACAAAGCGAAACTTCATTAATGCATCCGGGGCCTTATGGTGATGTTATTCACCAGGCGGCAAATACTTACGGCGTCGACGAAACACTTGTTAAAGCAATCATTCAGGTTGAATCTGGATATAACCCAACCGTTGTCAGTAAATCGAATGCGATTGGGTTAATGCAGCTAAAGGCCTCAACGGCAGGACGCGATGCCTACCGGATGAAAGGACGTTACGGGCAGCCCAGCGCTCATGAACTGAAAGATCCCGCGATGAATATCGACTTGGGCACGGCGTATCTGAGTATCCTCCAGCAGCAGCTGGCGGGGATCAGTAATCCGGAAACCCGTCGTTATGCAACGACGGTGGCCTACGTTAACGGGGCTGGAGCATTACTGAGAACTTTCGCGAAAGATAAAACATACGCAATTGCGAAAATTAATCAGATGTCTCCGCAAGAGTTTTACCAGCATGTGCAGCAGAAACATCCGGCGCCTCAGGCTCCGCGTTATCTGTGGAAAGTGAACAGCGCCTATCTGGCGATGCGTTAAGTTCCGTTTCCCGTCAGTAGCGAATCAGGCTGCTGGCGGGAAATGAGAAATAATTTCAGTCACGCCGTTAATCACAAACTGCACGCCCATACAGACCAGCAAGAATCCCATCAGCCGCGAAATTGCTTCAATCCCGCTTTTCCCAACCAGACGCATAATGCCGCCCGCACTGCGCAATGTGAGCCATAAAATCAGGCTGACCAGAAAGAAAATCAGCACCGGCGCCACTAAAATTACCCAGTGAGGAAAATCTGAACCTTCTCTTATGGTTGATGCGCTGCTGATAATCATCGCAATAGTACCCGGACCCGCGGTGCTGGGCATCGCCAGCGGCACAAACGCGATATTCGGTGAATCCTGTCGTTTCATCTCCTCGGTTTTATTCTCCATCAGTACTTTCTCTTCAACGTGTTGCTGAGGGAAAAGCATTCGGAAACCGATAAATGTGACAATCAGACCGCCCGCAATACGCAAGCCGGGAATTGAAATCCCGAAGGTATTCATCACCAGTTGTCCGGCGTAGTAGGCGACCATCATGATAATGAAAACATATACCGAGGCCATCAGTGACTGCTGATTTCGCTCCTGAGCTGTCATGTTTCCGGATAGCCCAAGCAAAAGGGCAACGGTGGTTAACGGATTTGCCAGCGGAAGAATCACCACTAAACCCAATCCGATGGCCTGGAATAACAGGCTGACTTCTGACATAAATTTCCCTTTAAAAAGCGTTTATGTTTACCTTAGCGTGTCCGGAGGGGATTACACGAAAAATATCCATCTTAAGCAACACAGGTTGCTGGAAATTCGCACTTTACGGGTGGTAAACTCGCTGTCTGTTTTCACGTCGCATCCCGATACAATTACGTGATGTATTCCAGGGTGCCTATATTTGGCAAAGTAAAGCTGAATAGCGTGAATAACTACATGAAATTAAACTCAAATATTTTTCTAGATGTGCTCTGTCGTGTGGGGCACCACTGTAGATTAAGGAATTAACATGCCTGTCATTACTCTTCCTGATGGAAGCCAGCGCGTTTTTGATCGCCCCGTTTCACCTCTTGATGTTGCTCTCGATATCGGTCCTGGTCTGGCGAAAGCCTGTATCGCTGGTCGTGTTAACGGCGAACTGGTTGATGCAACCGATCTGATTGAAACCGACGCGCAACTGGCGATCATCACCGCTAAAGACGAAGCCGGTCTTGAAATTTTGCGTCACTCCTGTGCGCACCTTTTGGGTCATGCCATCAAACAATTGTGGCCAGACACCAAAATGGCTATCGGCCCGGTTATCGATAATGGCTTCTATTATGACGTCGATTTAGATCGTACGCTCACTCAGGAAGACATTGAACTGCTTGAAAAGCGCATGCACGAACTGGCTGAAAAGAATTACGACGTTATTAAAAAGAAAGTCAGCTGGCAGGAAGCGCGCGATACCTTTGCAAGCCGTGGTGAAGAATATAAAGTCGCGATTCTGGATGAAAACATCAGCCATGATGATCGTCCGGGCCTGTATCATCATGAAGAATACGTCGATATGTGCCGCGGCCCGCACGTACCGAACATGCGTTTCTGCCATCATTTCAAACTGCAGAAAACATCCGGTGCTTACTGGCGTGGCAACAGCGACAATAAAATGTTGCAACGTATCTACGGCACTGCCTGGGCAGACAAAAAGCAACTTAATGCCTACATTCAGCGTCTGGAAGAAGCCGGCAAGCGCGATCACCGTAAAATCGGTAAGCAACTCGACCTGTATCACATGCAGGAAGAAGCGCCGGGCATGGTGTTCTGGCACAACGACGGCTGGACTATTTTCCGTGAGCTCGAAGCCTTCGTACGTATGAAACTGAAGTCTTATGACTATCAGGAAGTCAAAGGTCCGTTCATGATGGACCGCGTACTGTGGGAAAAAACAGGTCACTGGGAAAACTACAAAGAAGCGATGTTCACCACGTCTTCTGAAAACCGTGAATACTGCATCAAACCGATGAACTGTCCGGGTCACGTTCAGATCTTCAACCAGGGTCTGAAGTCCTACCGAGACCTGCCGCTGCGTATGGCCGAGTTCGGCAGCTGTCACCGTAATGAGCCATCGGGCGCATTGCATGGCCTGATGCGTGTTCGTGGTTTCACTCAGGACGACGCCCACATCTTCTGTACTGAAGAGCAGGTTCGTGACGAAGTGAACAGCTGTATTCGCATGGTCTACGACATGTACAGCACTTTTGGTTTCGAAAAGATCGTGGTGAAACTGTCCACCCGTCCTGAGAAGCGCATTGGTACTGACGAAATGTGGACTAAGGCAGAAGATGACCTGGCCGCAGCACTGACCGAAAACAAGATTGAATTCGAATATCAGCCGGGTGAAGGTGCGTTCTACGGTCCGAAAATTGAATTTACCTTGCACGATTGTTTGGATCGTGCGTGGCAGTGTGGTACCGTGCAGCTCGACTTTTCATTACCAGGTCGCTTGAACGCCTCCTATATTGGCGAAAGCAACGACCGTCAGGTCCCGGTAATGATTCACCGTGCTATTCTGGGTTCCATGGAGCGCTTCATCGGTATTCTGACCGAAGAATACGCCGGGTTCTTCCCGACCTGGATGGCGCCGGTGCAAGTTGTGATCATGAACATTACTGATTCACAAGCGCCGTATGTCGAAGAATTAACTAAAAAACTGCAAGATGCAGGCATTCGCGTTAAAGCCGACTTGAGAAATGAGAAGATTGGCTTTAAAATCCGCGAACACACGCTGCGCCGTGTTCCTTACATGTTAGTTTGTGGCGATAAAGAGGTCGAATCAGGCAAAGTTGCTGTTCGTACCCGCCGCGGCAAAGACTTAGGAAGCATGGATGTTAGCGAAGTCGTTGACAAACTGCTGGCGGAAATCCGCAGCAGAAGTCTTCATCAACTGGAGGAATAAAGTATTAAAGGCGGAAAACGAGTTCAACCGGCGCGTCCTAATCGCATTAACAAAGAGATTCGCGCGCAAGAAGTTCGCCTCACCGGCGTCGATGGCGAGCAGATTGGTATTGTCAGTCTGAATGAAGCTCTTGAAAAAGCTGAGGAAGCGGGCGTCGATTTAGTAGAAATCAGTCCGAATGCCGAGCCGCCAGTTTGTCGAATCATGGATTACGGCAAATTCCTCTACGAGAAGAGCAAGTCGACCAAAGAGCAGAAAAAGAAACAAAAAGTTATTCAGGTTAAGGAAATCAAATTCCGACCTGGTACCGATGATGGCGACTATCAGGTCAAACTACGCAACCTGATTCGCTTTCTGGAAGATGGCGATAAAGCTAAAATCACCCTGCGTTTCCGTGGGCGTGAAATGGCGCACCAACAGATCGGTATGGAAGTGCTTAACCGCGTCCGTAAAGACCTGTGTGAAGATTCTGAACTGGCCGTTGTCGAATCCTTCCCTACGAAGATCGAAGGTCGTCAGATGATCATGGTGCTCGCACCTAAGAAGAAACAGTAAGGCTTCCAAGTAATCCTGCTACGCGGTGTTCGCACCGCGTATGCTGGATTCGCCTTTCTGATTCATGTTAATAACAATGCGAAGTGGAATTTAAAATGCCAAAGATCAAAACAGTACGCGGCGCCGCTAAACGCTTCAAAAAAACCGCCAACGGTGGTTTTAAGCGTAAGCACGCAAACCTGCGTCATATTCTGACCAAAAAAGCTACTAAGCGTAAACGTCACTTGCGTCCAAAAGGCCTGGTATCCAAGAACGATTTGGGTCTGGTCTCTGCATGTCTGCCGTACGCATAAATACACTTTTTTTAATCTAGAATATAAAACTCAGGAGAGCATATGGCTCGCGTAAAACGTGGTGTGATTGCACGTGCACGTCACAAGAAAATCTTAAAACAGGCGAAAGGTTACTACGGTGCCCGTTCTCGCGTATATCGTGTTGCATTCCAGGCTGTTATCAAAGCTGGTCAATACGCTTACCGTGACCGTCGTCAAAAGAAACGTCAGTTCCGTCAGCTGTGGATCGCGCGTATCAACGCAGCAGCTCGTCAGAACGACATGTCTTACAGCAAATTCATTAACGGCTTGAAAAAAGCTTCTATTGAAATTGACCGTAAGATCTTGGCTGACATCGCAGTATTCGACAAAGTGGTATTTGCCGCTCTGGTCGAAAAAGCGAAAGCAGCACTGGCGTAAGTCAGGTGAAAGAGGGAGCTTGCTCCCTCTTTTATATTTTGTGTTTAAAAACAGGCTGATTCGTTGTTTAATACTGACAGTCCCGTTTACGTCCATGCACAAGAAAGACAATCATTAAGGTAACGCAAGCATGAATGCTGCTATTTTCCGTTTCTTTTTTTACTTTAGCGCCTGACTCAGGAAGGCTTTCGCGCGTAAGAGAAGAAACGAAAAGTAGCGCCTAAGCCTCCCTTGTGGAGGCTTTTTTGTATCTGTGCTTTATACACTAAGGTTCAGGGTCAAAATCGCGCCCCTGATTAATAACGGTTATTTTACATCGGGCCATATTGGCCAGAAGAAGAGGAAAGCAATGCCACATCTCGCAGAGCTGGTTGCCAATGCCAAGGCAGCCGTAGAGAGTGCTCAGGATATCGCCGCGCTGGATAACGTGCGTGTCGAATATCTGGGTAAGAAAGGCCACCTGACACTCCAGATGACGACCCTCCGTGAATTGCCAGCGGAAGAACGTCCGGCAGCAGGCGCAGTGATCAACGAAGCGAAAACGCAGGTTCAGGAAGCCCTGAATGCGCGGAAAAATACGCTGGAATCCGCTGTGCTGAATGCGCGTCTTGCAGAAGAAACGATTGATGTTTCCCTGCCAGGCCGTCGTATCGAAAACGGCGGTTTGCATCCGGTGACCCGTACTATCGACCGCATTGAAACTTTCTTCGGCGAACTCGGCTTTACCGTGGAAACCGGTCCGGAAATTGAAGATGACTATCATAACTTCGATGCTCTGAATATCCCCGGCCACCACCCGGCCCGTGCTGACCACGACACTTTCTGGTTTGACGCTAAGCGCCTGCTGCGTACTCAGACGTCCGGCGTTCAGATCCGCACGATGAAAGATCAGCAACCGCCAATCCGTATTATCGCGCCGGGCCGCGTTTATCGTAACGATTACGACCAGACTCACACCCCGATGTTCCATCAGATGGAAGGCCTGATTGTTGATAAAGACATCAGCTTCTCCAACCTGAAAGGCACGCTGCACGATTTCCTTAACAACTTCTTTGAAGCTGATTTGCAGATCCGTTTCCGTCCTTCTTATTTCCCGTTCACCGAGCCTTCTGCGGAAGTTGACGTTATGGGCAAAAACGGGAAATGGCTGGAAGTGCTGGGTTGCGGCATGGTGCACCCGAACGTATTGCGTAACGTCGGTATTGATCCGGAAGTGTATTCTGGTTTTGCCTTCGGTATGGGGATGGAGCGTCTGACCATGCTGCGTTATGGCGTGACCGATCTGCGTGCATTCTTCGAAAACGATCTGCGTTTCCTCAAACAGTTTAAGTAAGGCGGGAATATCACATGAAATTCAGTGAACTCTGGTTGCGTGAGTGGGTAAACCCAGCCATCAGCAGCGAAGCATTATCAGACCAGATCACCATGGCTGGCCTGGAAGTCGATGGCGTTGAACCTGTCGCGGGCGCTTTTAACGGCGTCGTAGTGGGTGAAGTGGTCGAATGTGGTCAGCATCCGAATGCAGACAAACTGCGCGTAACAAAAGTAAACGTCGGCGGCGACCGTCTGCTGGACATCGTTTGTGGTGCACCAAACTGCCGTCAGGGCCTTAAAGTTGCTGTCGCCACCGTGGGCGCGGTATTGCCGGGTGATTTCAAAATCAAGGCAGCCAAACTGCGTGGCGAACCGTCTGAAGGCATGCTGTGTTCATTCTCTGAACTGGCGATTTCAGATGATCACGATGGCATCATCGAGTTACCGCTGGATGCGCCTGTTGGCACCGATATTCGTGAATTCCTGAAACTGGACGACACGACTATTGAAATCAGCGTGACGCCAAACCGTGCGGATTGCCTGGGTATTCTGGGCGTGGCGCGTGACGTTGCGGTGATTAACCAGCTCCCGCTGGTTGAGCCGGAAATGAATCCGGTTAAAGCCACTATTGATACTGCTATTTCTATCGATGTTCAGGCTCCTCAGGCTTGTCCGCGTTATCTGGGCCGCGTAGTCAAAGGCATCAACGTTAAGGCGCCTACGCCATTGTGGATGCGTGAAAAACTGCGCCGCTGTGGGACGCGTTCAATCGATGCCGTCGTCGATATCACAAACTATGTGCTGCTTGAACTCGGTCAGCCAATGCACGCCTTCGACCTGAACCGTATCGACGGTGGTATCGTTGTGCGTATGGCGAAAAAAGATGAAGCGCTGACTCTGCTTGATGGCACTGAAGCTAAACTGAACGAAGACACGTTGGTGATCGCCGATCACGGTAAAGCACTGGCGATGGCTGGGATTTTCGGTGGTGAACATTCTGGTGTGAACGATGAAACTCAGGACGTGCTGCTGGAATCTGCATTCTTTGCTCCGCTGTCTGTCACCGGCCGCGCGCGCCGTCAGGGTCTGCACACCGACGCTTCGCACCGTTATGAACGTGGCGTTGACCCACAACTGCAATTCAAAGCCATCGAACGTGCAACCGCGTTACTGCTGAGCATTTGTGGTGGCGAAGCGGGTCCGGTTATCGACGTAACGTCAGAAGCTGACTTGCCGAAAGCTGCAACCATTACCCTGCGTCGCGAAAAATTGGATCGCCTGATTGGGCATCACGTTGAAGATGCGCAGGTAACGGACATTCTGACCCGTCTGGGCTGTCAGGTTCAGCATCATGGCGATCACTGGGTCGCTGTCGCGCCAAGCTGGCGTTTCGATATGCAAATTGAAGAAGACCTGGTGGAAGAAGTGGCGCGTGTTTACGGCTACAACAACATTCCAGATGTCCCGGTGAAAGCCAGCCTGGTGATGACTAAACACCGTGAAGCGAATTTGTCACTCAAACGTGTGAAAAATCTGCTGGTTGACCGTGGTTTCCAGGAAGCGATCACCTATAGTTTTGTTGATCCAAAAGTTCAGGCTCTGCTGCATCCGGGTGAAGACGCGCTGATTCTGCCAAGCCCGATCTCGGTAGAAATGTCGGCAATGCGTCTTTCTCTGTGGTCTGGTCTGCTGAGTGCGGTAGTCAATAACCAAAATCGTCAGCAAAGTCGCGTGCGCTTATTTGAAAGCGGCCTGCGCTTTGTGCCTGATACACAAGCCGATTTGGGTATCCGTCAGGACGTCATGCTGTCCGGTGTGATCTCCGGTACGAAAAATGAAGAGCATTGGGATCTGGCGCGTCAGGCAGTTGACTACTACGATTTGAAAGGTGATCTTGAGGCTATTCTTGAGCTTACCGGCAAAATGAACGATGTACAGTTCAAGGTTGAAGCAAATCCTGCACTGCACCCTGGGCAGAGCGCAGCGATTTATTTACACGGCGAACGTATTGGTTTCATTGGTGTAGTACACCCGGAACTGGAACGTAAACTCGATCTCAATGGCCGTACTGTTGTCTTCGAACTGTTATGGAATAAGGTCGCAGACCGCGTACTGCCTGATGCGAAAGAGATTTCCCGCTTCCCGGCGAACCGTCGTGACATCGCTGTTGTTGTGGCTGAAAACGTGCCCGCAGACGATATTTTGGCAGAGTGCAAGAAAGTTGGCGCAAATCAGGTAGTTGGCGTAAACTTGTTTGATGTGTACCGTGGCAAGGGCGTAGCTGAGGGTTATAAGAGCCTGGCTATCAGTCTGGTGTTGCAGGATACCGCCCGTACACTGGAAGAAGAGGAGATCGCCGCTACCGTTGCAAAATGCGTAGAGGCTCTAAAACAGCGATTCCAAGCATCCTTGAGGGATTGAACCTATGGCGCTTACTAAAGCTGAAATGTCAGAACACCTGTTTGAGAAGCTCGGGCTGAGCAAACGGGATGCCAAAGACCTTGTTGAAATATTTTTCGAAGAAGTCCGTCGTGCTTTGGAAAATGGCGAGCAAGTAAAACTGTCTGGCTTTGGCAACTTTGATCTGCGTGACAAAAACCAACGTCCGGGACGTAACCCGAAAACCGGCGAAGATATTCCGATCACGGCGCGTCGTGTGGTGACTTTCCGTCCGGGACAGAAATTGAAAAGTCGTGTTGAGAATGCCACTCCGAAAGAATAAGTAAAATCATCAAAAAGGTCGCGAAAGCGGCCTTTTTTTTACCTATTTTTTGTGATCATCCTCACGTAAGTTCGGCGGGGGATTTTACGCTTTTAAGTTATTAGCACAGAAAGTGAAAAGATAGTGTTAAAGGGGTGGGCGCTTCAGGATTAGTCTGATAGATTAAATTTCAAGTCTGGAATGGAACGTAATTATCAATTGATGTGTAAGTGATGATAATTAAAAAAGGAGCCGAAGCCCCTTAAGTTAAATAGCTCAATATGTTCAGGTTAAAATGCGCACGCATTTATTCTCCCGACGAGTGACCTGAAAATATACGAGTCAGATTAGAAAGTTAAATTAATGGTTGTAGAACATACGCGGTCCACCAGGGCCACCGCCGCCATGACCACCACCGTGACCGCCACCACCAGGGCCCCAGAACGGCGGGAATAAACAGCCACTGAGGCTGACGACGACCAGAGCTACGCTAAATAAAGCTAAAATACGACGCATATGAGACATCCTTTATTTGAATAAACAAGGCGAGTATAAAGAGATCGCAACAACGTTGTTGTCAGACTTACGTTAAGATTTGTTAGAGTCGTAATAAGATTTGAATAGATAATAATCTTCATCCTGTTGAGTTATTTCAATCAGGATATATTTGTATTTTTATTGTAAGGGCTCGGCAAGTTATCCGAAAATACGCTTATTTCTCATGTTCACTTCTTTTGCCTGCTGATATAAAAAACACGTCATAAAAAATAAAGAAGGCGTGACCATCGTGAAAAAATCTCTCTTATTGCTTTGTTGTGCACTGGCATTGCCTGTGATCGCGCAGGCAAATGTTTCTATTGACGTTAATGTCCCTGGCGTAACGCTCCACCTCGGGGATCAGGATCAGCGCGGCTACTACTGGGATGGCTATGACTGGCGTCCGCCGCAGTGGTGGCACGAGCATCAGGGCCATCATTACGGTGACCGTAATGAGCATGGCATGTACTGGCATGGCGATCGCTGGGATTCCAAGCCGCCACAGCGCAGGCATTCGAATCCACCGCCAAGACCGCAGCCACATGATCAGGGCCGTCCAAACGGCGGCGATCACCATGGCAACAACAACGGTCATCCTGGCGGCAACGGCCAGCAGGGCGGTCATAACGATCAACATAATGATCAACACGGGAACGGTCAGCCGATCCCGCCGGACGGTCATCAGGGGCATTAATCGCCCGGTGAACGAAAAATACTTCCTAAGCCGGTGCTCAGTCACCGGCTTTTTTCATTTCTGCTTCCCTGTTGTGGAGCTAACTGCCTAATATCGGTAGGATAGTAAAATTCCAGCCACCGGAATTCAGCCTCAGGAATCCGATATTCATGCCTATCCCGCAGACTTTTTCTGCTCTCGAACACCAACAAAAATCACGCGACCGTCTCTGGCTCTCCGGGCTGAGCGTATTGCTGCTGCTGATTGGTGTGCTCAGCCTGAGTGCGGGTGAGCGCTGGCTCTGGCCGGATCAATGGCTGAGCAGCGAGGCGCGTCTTTTCGTCTGGCAGTTGCGTCTGCCCCGGGCGATTGCGGTGATTCTGGTCGGCGCAAGCCTGGCTGTTGCCGGATCGGTTATGCAGTCGCTGTTTGAAAACCCGCTTGCAGAACCCGGTTTGCTTGGTGTTGCAAACGGCGCTGGCGTGGCGCTGGTTTTTTGTGTGATGCTCAGTCACGGATTTATGCCGGTCTGGGCCATGAGTATCGCAGCCGTCGCGGGCGCGCTGATTGTGACGGCTTTTCTTTTGTATGTTGCGCGAAAACGCCTGTTGACCAATGCGCGGATGCTGCTGGTTGGTGTTGCGATTGGGATTGTGTGCAGTGCGCTCATGACGTGGGCGATTTATTTCAGCGACAACCTCGATCTGCGCCAGCTGATGTACTGGATGATGGGCGGATTTGGCGGCGTGGACTGGAATCAGATCTGGCTGGGCGCGATGCTGCTGCCGGTTCTCCTGTGGCTTATCTTTCAGGGAAAGTCGCTCAATTTACTTTCCCTGGGTACGCAACAGGCACAGCAACTGGGGATATCCCTCCGCGCCTGGCGGTTTATTCTGGTACTTTCGGTCGGCTGGATGGTGGGCATCAGCGTGGCGCTGGCCGGAGTGATCGGTTTTATCGGGCTGGTTATTCCACATATTCTCCGGCTTTGCGGGATCACCGATCAGCGCCGTTTGCTGCCGGCCTGCGCCCTGAGCGGAGCGGCAGTGTTGCTGCTGGCCGATGTTATCGCGCGCATTGGTTTATATGCGGCGGAGCTGCCCGTCGGCGTCGTGACCGCCACGCTCGGCGCACCGGTGTTTATCTGGCTGCTGGTCAGAAACGGACAAATCCGCTGATCCTTTCTGAAGGGTCGGCTATGCTCTTCCTTTACCTAACCCACAAAACTCAGGACTAAACGATGAGTAACACTATTTTTGATATTTCCCTGAAAACCATCGACGGCGAAACAACAACGTTGGGCGCTTACAAAGGTTCGGTACTTCTGGTTGTTAACGTGGCGTCGCAGTGTGGCCTGACCAAGCAGTACGAAGGGCTGGAAAGCCTTTATCAGGAATTACATCCGGAAGGTTTTGAAGTTCTCGGGTTCCCGTGCAACGAGTTTGGTGCGCAGGAACCGGGTACAGAAGATGAAATCAAAACCTTCTGTACCACGAATTTTGGCGTGAAATTCCCGATGTTCAGCAAAATTGACGTTAACGGCGAGCACCGGCATCCGCTGTATTCCGCGCTGGTCGCTGCCCGTCCGGAAGCGCTTAAACCGAAAGACAGCGCGTTTTACGAACGTCTGGCCAGCAAAGGTCGTGAACCTGTTAAGCCGGAAAATATCCTGTGGAATTTTGAAAAATTCCTGATTGGGCGCGACGGCACGGTGCTCGGGCGTTTCGCGCCGGACATGACGCCGGAAGATCCGCTGCTGACTGATGCCATTAAAGCCGCACTGGCGAAATAGTCCATTTTTGATAAAAGAGCAGGGAACGCAGATGCTGGAATGTCGTGAGGTGAGCGTTAGCGGGCGTCTTCGTGCGTTTAGCGCCCGGGTTTCGTCCGGCAGCCGGATCCACCTTATCGGCCCGAACGGGGCGGGGAAAAGTACCCTGCTGGCCCGGCTGGCGGGGATTTCCGGTTCTGACGGTGACGTTTTTATCGGCAAGGAAAACCTGACAGAAATCTCAGGACCGCGTCTGGCACGTCTGCGTGCGTGGCTCTGTCAGCAACTGACGCCAGCGTCGCTGATGCCGGTCTTTCAGTATCTGTCATTGCATCAGCCGCCGGGCGTCTCACCGGCTCTTTTAGAAAATACGATTGGCCGGTTGTGTGATGCGTTACAGCTCAGCGATAAACTTTCACGGCCTGTAACGCATCTCTCCGGTGGAGAGTGGCAGCGCGTCAGGCTGGCGGCGGTATTATTGCAGGTCTGGCCGGAAGTGAATCCCGACAGTCGGTTACTGTTTCTCGATGAACCGGCAAACAGTCTGGATGTTGCACAACAGCAGGCACTTGATCAGCTTCTGAATGAGTTTTGTGCCGCCGGACGTTCCCTTATCGTCAGTGACCATGATCTGAACCATACCTTGCATCACGCGCATCAGGTCTGGTTAATGTCGGCGGGCGAAGTGGTCGCCGCAGGTGAATGTTCGGAGGTTATGCAGGCTGAAGCACTTTCTACTGTATATAAAGTTCCCTTTCAGATACATGCTCTGGCGGGGCGTCGCTGGATAATGACAACACCGACATTAATCTGAGTTTAATGAATAGCGTTTTAATTATATATTTATTGAGTTTTCAACATTGGCGGCGTGCTTATATTGTTCATAAAAAATACAGTGGTCAGTTTTTTTCCATAAAGTTCATTTTTTTAATTGAGAAATGAATAATGTAACTTTCTGTTATTGAAAGGTTTTGTTGTTTCCTGTTTGTTTATTTCCACTCCATTTACTTTCTGTTTAACTTCACAAAACTGGAAAATCCTTAAGGTTAAATTAAGCTTAAACCGACATCATAAGAGTCATAATTTCAGGGCAGCGTTTACTTACGGTTAAATAAATGCGGTCTAAAGTCGGTATGAGTTAATTACCTTTTGGGATAGCGTAATGGAAAACTTTTTGCCTTTCTCCCGCCCGTCGATGGGTGATGAAGAGATTGAGGCTGTGGGGCAGGTTTTGCGCTCCGGTTGGATCACCACCGGGCCGCAGACACACCAGCTCGAACAGGATTTTTCTGCAGCTTTCGGTTGTAAGCACGCAATAGCGGTCAGTTCCGCGACCGGCGGTATGCACGTAACGTTGATGGCGCTGGGTATTGGCCCCGGCGATGAAGTCATTACTCCTTCCCAGACCTGGGTTTCCACCATAAACATGATTGTTCTGCTTGGTGCAGAACCGGTCATGATTGATGTGGATCCCGATACCCTGATGGTCAGTGCAGAAGCCGTTGCGGCGGCCATCACGCCGAAAACCAAAGCGATTATTCCTGTCCACTACGCGGGCGCGCCTTTGGATCTTGATCCGATTTATGCCGTGGCAAATCAGCACGGTATCCGTGTGATTGAAGATGCCGCGCACGCGGCAGGCACGCGTTACCGTGACCGCTGGATTGGCGCGCAGGGGACTGCTATTTTTTCTTTCCACGCCATCAAGAATATGACCTGCGCCGAAGGCGGTCTGATAGCGACCGATGACGACGCGCTGGCTGATAAAGTCCGCGCACTGAAATTCCACGGTCTGGCTGTTGATGCGTTTGACCGTCAGGTTCAGGGCCGCAAACCGCAGGCTGAAGTGATTGAGCCAGGTTTCAAATACAACCTTTCCGATATTCACGCCTCTATTGCTGTCGTCCAGCTTAAGCGTCTGACGGAAATCAACGCACGCCGTACCGAACTGGCGCAACGTTATCTCGATAAATTGCAGGGTTCTCCTTTCCTGCCGATGGGTATTCCGGCGTATCCTCATCTGCATGCGTGGCATTTATTCATGATCCGCGTGGATAAAGAACGCTGCGGGATCACCCGTGATGCGCTGATGGAACGCCTGAAAGAGCAGGGCATCGGAACGGGTTTGCATTTCCGTGCTGCCCATACTCAAAAATATTACCGCGAACGCTATCCTGACCTGAGCTTGCCAAACAGCGAATGGAATACCGATCGTTTATGCAGTCTGCCGCTGTTCCCGGACATGCAGGACAGCGACGTTGACCGTGTTGTCGCGGCTCTTTTTTCCCTTCTGGAGGCGCAGTAGTGGCGCAATATGAACCTATTCGTAAAGTCTCGGTAGTTATCCCGGTCTATAACGAAGAAGAAAGTCTGCCGGCGTTGCTGTCCCGGACGCAGGCCGCATGTAAACAATTAACGCAACAATACGAAATCATTCTGGTCGATGACGGGAGTGCGGATCGTTCCGCCGATATGCTCACCGTCGCTGCGGAAGAAGCGGACAGCCATATTATTGCGGTTTTGCTTAACCGCAATTACGGTCAGCACTCTGCAATCATGGCTGGTTTCAGTCATGTGACGGGGGATCTGGTAATTACGCTGGACGCTGACCTGCAAAACCCGCCGGAAGAAATTCCACGTCTCGTGGCGAAAGCTGACGAAGGTTACGACGTTGTCGGTACTGTTCGTGCAAACCGTCGCGATTCCTGGTTCCGCAAAACTGCTTCCAAGATGATCAACATGATGATCCAGCGTGCGACCGGGAAATCGATGGGCGATTACGGTTGTATGCTTCGCGCTTACCGCCGTCACATCATTGAAGCCATGTTGCACTGCCATGAGCGCAGCACGTTTATTCCTATTCTGGCGAATACCTTCGCCCGCAAAACGGTCGAAATTCCGGTTCAGCATTCCGAACGCGAATTTGGTGATTCCAAATACAGCCTGATGAAACTGATCAACCTGATGTATGACCTGATCACCTGTCTGACCACAACACCGCTGCGCATGCTCAGCGTAGTGGGCAGCGTGATTGCCATCTTCGGTTTCCTTCTGGCCGTGTTCCTGATTTTAATGCGCCTCATCAACGGCCCTGAATGGGCGGCAGAAGGTGTGTTCACGCTATTTGCATTGTTATTCATGTTTATCGGTGCGCAGTTTGTCGGTATGGGTTTACTCGGTGAATACATCGGGCGTATCTACAACGATGTTCGTGCACGTCCCCGTTATTTCGTTCAAAAAGTCGTCGGAGTTCGTTCCGAAGAAAACAGTCAGGAAGAAGAGTGATGAAAGCGATTGTATTTGCCTACCATGATATTGGTTGCGTTGGTTTACAGGCTTTGGTTGATGCAGGCTACGACGTACAGGCAGTCTTTACCCATACTGATGCCCCGAATGAAAATCAGTTTTTCTCTTCAGTTGCCCGCGTAGGTGCTGATCTCAATCTGCCAGTTTATGCACCGGAAGATGTTAACCATCCGCTGTGGGTGGACCGCATTCGTGCCTTGCAGCCTGATGTGATTTTCTCTTTCTACTACCGCAACATGCTGAGCGAGGAGATTTTATCTCTCGCGCCGCGCGGTGGGTTCAACCTGCATGGTTCTTTGTTACCACGCTATCGTGGCCGCGCTCCGGTGAACTGGGCGCTGCTCAATGGCGAAACGGAAACCGGCGTTACCCTGCACAAAATGGTGAAACGTCCTGACGCGGGCGACATCGTTGGCCAGCAGAAAGTCACGATTACCGCGGATGATACGGCGCTGAAACTGCACGCCAAGGTGCGTGAAGCGGCGAAAGAGTTGCTGACCAAACTGCTGCCGGAAATGAAAGCAGGTAAAATCAGCCTGACGCCGCAAGACGAAACGCAGGCGAGCTATTTTGGTCGTCGCACCGCAGCTGACGGTGAAATTCACTGGCACAAATCTGCGACAGAAATTAACAACCTGATCCGCGCCGTGACCGAACCTTATCCGGGGGCATTCTCTTATCTGGGTCAGCGTAAACTGACTATATGGCGTGCGCGTCCGCTGGCGACTCAGCATGACAAACAGCCGGGCACCGTGCTTTCTTCTGATCCGCTGACCATCGCCTGTGGCGAAGGTGCGCTGGAAGTGCTGGCAGGGCAGAGCGAAAACGGTCTGTATGTTCAGGGTTCCCGTCTGGCGCTTGAACTGGGCATTATGCCGGACATGCGTGTCGCCACTCTGCCAACGGCTGTGATGAAACGCCGTACCCGCGTTCTGATTCTGGGTGTGAACGGTTTTATCGGTAACCACCTGAGCGAACGTCTGCTACGTGAAGATCGTTATGAAATTTACGGTCTGGATATCAGCTCTGACGCGGTCAGCCGCTTCATGGATAATCCGCACTTCCACTTTGTTGAAGGCGATATCAGCATCCATTCCGAGTGGATCGAATATCACATTAAAAAATGTGACGTCGTGTTGCCGCTGGTGGCCATCGCAACGCCAATCGAATATACCCGCAACCCGCTGCGCGTATTCGAACTGGATTTTGAAGAAAACCTGAAGATTGTCCGCGACTGCGTGAAATACAAAAAACGCATTATCTTCCCGTCCACGTCTGAAGTTTATGGCATGTGTGATGACAAAGAGTTTGATGAAGATAACTCCCGTCTGATCGTCGGCCCGATCAACAAACAGCGCTGGATTTACTCTGTGTCCAAGCAACTGCTGGATCGCGTAATCTGGGCTTACGGCGCGAAAGAAGGGCTGAAATTCACCCTGTTCCGTCCGTTTAACTGGATGGGACCTCGTCTCGATAACCTGGATGCGGCACGTATCGGCAGTTCTCGAGCCATCACTCAGCTGATCCTCAACCTGGTTGAAGGCTCACCGATTAAGCTGGTGGACGGCGGCGAGCAGAAACGCTGCTTCACTGATATCAACGACGGTATCGAAGCGCTGTTCCGCATTATCGAAAACCGCGACAACCTGTGCGACGGCCAGATCATCAACATCGGTAATCCAACCAACGAAGCAAGCATTCGTGAGCTGGCCGAAATGTTGCTGAGCAGCTTCGAAGCCCACCCGTTGCGCGCACAGTTCCCGCCTTTTGCCGGTTTCAATCTGGTCGAAAGCAGCACGTATTACGGCAAAGGCTATCAGGACGTTGAGCACCGCACGCCAAGCATCAAAAATGCGCGCCGTCTGCTGAACTGGAAACCGGAAATCGGCATGGATAAAACCGTCGCTGATACGCTGGATTTCTTCCTGCGTTCTGTCAATCCTGATGCTGACAAAGCCTGAAACGGTGTCTGTGATGAAGAAAGTGGGTCTGCGCATTGATGTAGATACCTGGAGTGGCACCCGCGAGGGTGTCCCTCAGCTTCTGCAAGTCCTTTCGAAACATAACATTACTGCCAGTTTCTTCTTCAGCGTTGGGCCGGATAACATGGGGCGTCACTTGTGGCGCCTGCTTAAACCGCGCTTTTTGTGGAAGATGCTTCGCTCCAATGCCGCCTCGCTTTACGGCTGGGATATCCTTCTGGCAGGTACCGCGTGGCCGGGAAAACTCATCGCCCGCGATCTGGGTTATCTGATGAAGGAAGCTGCCAGGCGCGGTCATGAAGTCGGTTTACACGCCTGGGATCATCAGGGCTGGCAGGCGAAAGTCGGTAAATGGTCTGAGCAGCAGCTTGAACAGCAAATTAAGCTGGGGCTGGATGCACTGGAAAAAAGCCTGGGTCACGATGTGGAATGTTCAGCCGTTGCTGGCTGGCGCGCCGATGAACGCGTGATTGAGGTCAAAGAACGGTTCCATTTTTATTACAACAGCGACTGTCGTGGGAAATATCCTTTCCTGCCGGTGCTGGAAAACGGCACGCTGGGCACGGTGCAGATTCCGGTGACGTTACCCACTTACGATGAAGTGGCAGGTGGCGAAATCAATGCGGACAACTTCAATGATTTTATCCTC
This sequence comes from Rahnella sp. BCC 1045, assembly GCF_019049615.1. NCBI lineage: Bacteria > Pseudomonadati > Pseudomonadota > Gammaproteobacteria > Enterobacterales > Yersiniaceae > Rahnella > Rahnella sp. BCC 1045. Next base: position 52,847 of record NZ_JAFMOZ010000135.1, read on the forward strand.
AACGCCATTATTGAGGATCAGGGTGTGCCGGTTTACACCATTCATGCAGAAGTTGAAGGTATGTCACTGGCTGCTCAGTTCGATGAGTTATTAATTCGGGCTGCCGCACAGGGGATTCAGTTCTGTGCGTTGGGCGATTTGTTGCCTCAAGATCTCAGCACGTTGCCAAAAGGCAAAGTGGTTCGTGCCAGTTTCCCAGGCCGGGAAGGCTGGTTAGGCTGTCAGCAAGAAGGTTTTTCCTGATGTCTAAATCCCTTAAAGGCGTATGGAGCACCTTAATTTTGGTGTTCTTTGCCCTGGTTTATCTTGTTCCTCTTAATTCCCGCCTGTTATGGCAGCCCGATGAAACCCGTTATGCCGAGATCAGCCGTGAAATGTTACAGCGCGGCGACTGGGTTGTGCCGCATCTTCTGGGTTTACGCTATTTTGAAAAACCGGTGGCCGGTTACTGGTTTAACAACATCAGCCAGATGATTTTTGGTGACAGCAATTTCGCTGTTCGCTTTGGTTCCGTGTTCAGCACCTTACTGAGTGCCTTGCTGGTCTTCTGGCTGGCAAACCTGATGTGGCGTAACCGCCAGACGGCGTACATTGCCACGCTGATTTACCTTTCCTTCACACTGGTATTCAGTATCGGTACGTACAGCGTGATGGATCCGATGATCACGTTGTGGATGACCGCCGCGATGGTCGCCAGCTATTTCTGCATGCGGGTTTCCGGAACACGGCAAAAAGCGCTGAGCTGGATTGCGCTGGGGCTGGCCTGCGGCATGGGCTTCATGACCAAAGGTTTTCTGGCGCTGGCGTTACCGGTGATTGCAGTTCTGCCGATTGTCTGGCGTGAGAAACGGTTCAAAACCCTGTTTGGCTGGGGCCCGCTGGCGATTGTTGCTGCGGTGGTGCTCAGCCTGCCATGGGTGCTGGCCATCGCACGCGAGGCACCGGATTTCTGGCGTTACTTCTTCTGGGTTGAGCATATTCAGCGTTTTGCCGAATCCAATGCGCAACATAAAGCGCCATTCTGGTACTACGTGCCGGTCTTGTTGCTCGGGGCTTTGCCATGGCTTGGGCTGCTGCCGGGCGCTTTACGCGATGGCTGGACGAAACGTGTGCTGCGTCCTGAATTATTCTTCCTGCTGAGCTGGACGATCATGCCGCTGATTTTTTTCAGCGTAGCGAAGGGTAAATTACCGACGTACATATTGCCGTGTTTCGCACCTCTGGCTTTGCTGATGGCCGATCATTTGGATCAGATCCGTCAGTCAGGAAAATTACGGGCGCTAAAAGCCAATGGCACCATTAACATCGTTTTTGGCGTGCTGATGGCGGTCGCGGTTCTGGTGATCTCCGGTATTTTACCGTTGCATGTCAAAGCCGTGTTCACCCGCGCTGAATTGCCCCGCGCGCTGATTGGTATCCTGTGCTTTGCCGTTTGGGCACTGGCCGGAGCGATGTCACTGACTGATGTGAAAAAACGCTGGTACTGGGCGGCTGCGTGTCCGTTGGTGCTGGCGCTTCTGGTCGGGCAGGCGATCCCGCAAAAAGTCATGGACTCCAAGCAACCACAAGGTTTCATCGGCGAAAATGTTGCAATGTTGCAGGACAGTCGTTTTGTGCTGTCAGATAATGTGGGGATTGCAACCGGTTTAGCCTGGGTTCTGAAGCGCGACGATATCATCATGTTTGGTGAAAAGGGTGAGCTGGAATATGGCCTGAGTTATCCTGATGCGAAGTCAAAATTTGTCGATTCCGCGGATTTCCCGGAATGGTTACAAAAAGCACGTCAGGAAGGAAATGTTTCTGTGATCCTCAGACTTGATAGAAATGCAGGTATCTCTGGCAAACTCCCACCGGCTGACCAGACGGTGCAGATTGAACGCCAGGCGCTGTTGTTCTACAAAAAACTTCCATGACCGGATTCCTTCTGGTTCTTGCCGTAAGCATCATCACCTGTGCCGGTCAGCTTTGTCAGAAGCAGGCCGCACAGGTCGCGGGTGACGGTCTTGCCCGCGTCTTACGCTGGCTGGGGCTGGCGGTATTGTTGCTCGGCATCGCGATGTTGTTATGGTTGCGCGTGTTGCAGCTTCTGCCGCTGAGCCTGGCTTACCCGATGCTCAGCCTGAATTTTGTTCTGATCACGCTCAGTGCACGCTGGTTTTTCAGGGAGTACGTTGACGGCCGCCACTGGTGTGGTGTGGCGCTGATCATGGCCGGTATCGCACTGATGAGTGTCAGCTTATGAAAGGGTATCTTTGGGGCGGGGCGAGCGTTCTGCTGGTGACGGCGGCGCAGTTGCTGATGAAATGGGGCATGGTGCAGATCCCGTGGGTTTCACTGGCTGAGCTTAATATTACTTTTATTATCAGCCATTTAAAACCGCTGGTAGCCGTGTTTCTGGGGCTGTGCGGGTATGCGTTTTCGATGGGCTGCTGGTTCTTTGCATTACGTTATTTGCCGCTGAACCGGGCGTATACCTTACTGAGTTTGAGCTATGCGCTGGTGTATATCGCGGCGGTCACATTGCCGTGGTTCAATGAAAGCATCAGCTTAACCAAAACGCTAGGGGGACTGCTGATCTTATCCGGTGTCTGGTTAATTCACAGCAAACCGGTAAAAGACGTCCATTAAAACGGCTTTAAACGATAAAAAACATTATTAAATATTGGATGACGGATAAAATAGCGCTAAATTCTATTAGTTCTTAGATAACGGCGACTTATCCGGTCCGCGCAAATTCCCGCGTCTGACCCTGCCGTGATGCAATTCAAAAAGGAATGCACTATGCGCTGGTCATCCGTATCCATGTATTCCCTGCTGGCTGTTGCTGCGCTGATTCTTAACGGTTGTAGCAGCCACGCGCCACCGCCAAGCGGACGTTTCGCCGATTCAATTACTGTTGTCGCAGAGCTTAACGATCAGCTCAGTCAGTGGCACGGCGCGCCTTATCGCTACGGCGGATTGCAGCCCAGTGGCGTAGACTGTTCCGGCTTTGTTTTCCGCACCTATCGAGACCGGTTTGGTGTCGTTCTGCCGCGTACCACGGCCGATCAAACCAAAATCGGCACCAAAGTTTCCCGCGATGAACTCCTTCCAGGTGATCTGGTTTTCTTTAAAACCGGTAGCGGCGAAAATGGATTACATGTCGGTATTTATGATACTGCCGACCAGTTTATTCACGCTTCGACCAGCCAGGGTGTAACGCGTTCCTCGCTCGATAATGTTTACTGGCGCAAAGTTTACTGGCAGGCACGACGCATCTGACGCCCCGTATCAAATAAACTATCCCCTGATTCCACTGCGTATTTCATCCTGATTTTTGCTGTTATTATCTGAACAGACTTTTTCAGGATGAATATGCAATGAAACCTCTCAGACTCTTACTTTCCGACTCTTACGATCCCTGGTTCAATCTGGCCGTGGAAGACTGTATTTTTCGTGAGATGACGACGCAGCGTGTTCTTTTCTTATGGCGAAATGCCGAAACCGTGGTTATTGGTCAGGCGCAAAATCCGTGGAAAGAATGCAATACGCGCAGGATGGAAGAAGACGGCATTCGTCTGGCGCGCCGCAGCAGCGGTGGCGGGGCGGTCTTCCACGATCTGGGCAATACCTGTTTTACGTTTATGGCAGGTAAACCGGAATACGATAAAAGCGTCTCGACGGGTATTATTCTTAATGCGCTAAAAAGCATGGGCATTAATGCCAGCGCATCCGGCCGCAACGATTTGGTTGTTCAGACTGCCGAAGGTGAAAGAAAAATTTCCGGATCGGCTTACCGTGAAACGGCCGATCGCGGATTCCACCACGGCACACTGCTGCTTAATGCTGACCTGAGCCGTCTGGCAAACTACCTCAATCCGGATGTTAAAAAGCTACAGGCAAAAGGCATCACGTCTGTCCGTTCGCGGGTTGCAAACCTCAATGAATTTGTTCCGGATATTAATCACGAGCAAATCAGTCAGGCCGTGACAGCCGCATTTTTCGAATGGTATGGCACGAGTGTCGAACCTGAAATTATTTCTCCTGACGTTTTCCCGGATATTCCCGGTTTTCCGGAACGGTTTGCAAAACAAAGCAGCTGGGAATGGAATTTCGGCAAAGCGCCGGCGTTCAGTCATTTACTCAATGAACGCTTTGTCTGGGGTGGAGTGGACATCCATTTTGACGTAGAAAAAGGCGCCATCAGCCGGGCGCAGATTTTCACAGACAGCCTGAATCCTGCGCCTATGCTGGCGCTGGCCGATGCGCTGGTGGGAACGCGTTACCATGCGAAGGATGTCGCAATGACCTGTCAGGAAATCACCGCACAATACCCGGCAATGCAGGCTGAACTTGGTGAACTGCAAATCTGGCTGGCGCGCTGTATCCGCTGAATCCAATCACCGGAACCCGTTTCTTCCGCAAAAAAAGGGTTCCGGTAAACAAGTCCATGTCTCTTATGTCCCTTCTTTTAACCATGATGCAGCAGACATATTTGAAATAATCTCTGGTTTATTATTACGTTAGAAAAGCAGCCGGAATACCAAACCGCACGTTATTCTTGCTGCTGATACTTGCGCAACATTTCATAAGCCACTATAACCATTAGATAAAATATTAAGTGACATGCTTGATTGTGCGATTGCACAATTAATAATCAAAATTTTGTCAAAATATGTCTGATAGCGCTCACAGACTGTGTTGCGCGTTTGCACCACTGACGATAAGATTAGTCCGAAAGCCCCTTTCTGACCGAAAGACGCCTCAAAACGAAGGCGCAAAAGGGACATACATTCTTACATTTTTTGATCTCTCTGCCGTTTGCGAGATCAGCACTCAACCCTTGAATCCGGCTAGGTTCTTTCTTGATATCAATTTCTCTAATATTTCGGTGACGCCTCGGGGCTCCGGTATCTTTATGATCTGATTGATAGTCAAAAAAGTTATTAATCAATTCGCAGTGCCGTTGATGTTTTGGACAAAAATGAAAATACAATTCGATACGGCGTTTAACAGCAACTATCTGTGCCAGCCGGTTTACTCAATCGAAGGGAAGTTACTCGCGATAGAATTAGTGTGTCGTTTTTCCAGCGCAGACAGCAAGCTAATCATGCCAACAGAGCTTGTGCTGAATTTGCTCACTCAGACGCAGCTGCAACGTTTTCTTAATGAGCAACAAATTTGGGCTAATGAACATGCCCGTTGGTTTTGTGATAACCAGGTCATTTTAAATATCGGCGTGGAAGAAAAACAGGTGGCGTTACTGCTCGAGGATGAAACCCTTCGCGATGCTTTTAAGGCACATCCTTTTATTCATCTGAATCTGAGCGAATCTTTCCCGCAACTTTCTGAGGGCCGGAAAAACCCGCAACTGATGGCGCTCAAGCAACATTTTCCCTTATGGCTGGACAATTTTGGCTCAGGGAATGTCACGATGGCACCCGTTTTCGATCACCTTTTTCAATGGGTGAAACTGGATAAAAATCTGTTCTGGCAGCTTTTCGAGGGCGAGCATTTTGCCATTGTGATGCCGTCGCTCCTGAGAAATGTTAACCGGTTTTGTCGCAATATTGTGGTGGATGGTCTGGACAGTCAGGCCTACTTTGATGCGCTGCGTAAGACCGATGTACAGGGGATGAAAGGTTTGCTTTGGCCGGGTGTGGACCCCGCAGAGCTGGACAATCTGCTTGTCCGGCCCGGCCAATTTCATTAATCGGTAACTCCAGTTCTGGTGCCATTATCCCGGTCAGCGCCTGCTGCACCGGGATTTTTCATTTCCGCGCTCCGCAATCTCCCTGTTATTACTCCGTGTTAATCACCGCGATGCCGCCCTACACTAAAGAAAAGGGGGATTTATGCCGCAATTCGAACATCATTACGCAGACCAGTTACCCGGTTTTTATACCGCGCTTCAGCCCACGCCGCTGAAAGGCGCGCGCCTTCTGTACCACAGTGAACCGCTGGCCCGCCAGCTTGGGCTGGATGACACTCTCTTTGATGCTGAGCACCGGGAGTTCTGGTGCGGTGAAAAATTCTTCCCGGGCATGTTGCCGCTGGCGCAGGTTTACAGCGGACATCAGTTTGGGCAATGGGCCGGACAACTGGGCGACGGCCGCGGGATTTTACTCGGTGAACAGGTTTTGCCTTCAGGACAACGCTTTGACTGGCATCTGAAAGGCGCGGGTCTGACGCCTTATTCACGCATGGGCGATGGCCGGGCCGTGCTGCGCTCGGTGATCCGTGAGTTCCTGGCGTCCGAAGCGCTTCATCATTTATCGGTGCCGACGACCCGCGCGTTGTCGATCGTGACCAGCGACGAACCTGTTTTTCGTGAACAGCCGGAACGCGGCGCAATGCTGATGCGCGTGGCTGAAAGTCATATCCGCTTCGGCCATTTCGAGCATTTTTATTACCGTAAACAGCCCGAACAGGTGAAACAACTGGCGGATTACGTAATCGCCCATCACTGGCCTCAGTTGCCGGAAAGCGAGCCGGACGCGACGCGGCGTTACCAGCAATGGTTCTCCGATGTGGTTGAGCGAACCGCCGCGCTGATTGCGCAGTGGCAAAGTATCGGGTTTGCGCACGGCGTAATGAACACCGATAACATGTCGGTTCTCGGCCTGACCATTGATTTCGGTCCCTACGGTTTTCTGGACGACTACCAGCCGGGCTACATTTGCAATCATTCCGATCATCAGGGACGCTACAGCTACGATAACCAGCCTGCGGTGGCGTACTGGAACCTTCACCGGCTGGCTCAAACGCTGTCCGGCCTGATGAGCAACGAACAATTACAGGCAGCGCTGGATTGTTACGAACCGGCGTTAATGAAAGCCTACGGCACGCTGATGCGCGGCAAGCTGGGCTTCTTCACGGAAGATAAACGGGATAACGATTTGCTGACCGGATTGCTCAGCCTGATGGCGAAAGAAGGCAGGGATTTCACGCAGACTTTCCGACTGCTCAGCCATGTGGAACAGCAACAGGCGCAATCCCCGTTACGCGATGAATTCATTGATCGCCCGGCGTTTGACAGCTGGTATCAGGCCTATCGCGAGCGTTTGCAGACGGAGAATATCGACGATGAGACCCGTCAGCAGGCGATGAAGCAAAGTAATCCGCGGATCATTTTGCGTAATTATCTGGCGCAGCAGGCGATTGAAAAGGCGGAAAAAGACGATATCAGTGCGCTGACACAGCTACATGAGGCGCTTCTCGACCCTTACAGCGATGCTCCGCAATACGATGCGATGGCGGCATTACCGCCGGACTGGGGAAAACATTTGGAAATTTCCTGCTCCAGCTAACGCGCAGTTAAAAAATGCCACATACCCGAAACGGTGTTGTGGCATTTTTGTTTTGAGGCCGTGTTTACTGACGCAGGAAAACCTGCGGTAAAGCGGTTTCCGGATGCGCGCAGACGTTCAGATCGGCCTGATACCAGCGGCTCAGCGTTTCTTCGCTCAGCACTTCAGCCGGTGTTCCGCTGGCAACAACTTTACCGCTGTGCAGCAAAATTATCCTGTCAGCATACAGCGCCGCCAGATTGAGATCGTGCAGCACGCAGCATACCGACAATGGCGTTTTCAGGGTCAGCTCGCGCAACAGGCGCAATGCATGTTGCTGATGGTATAAATCGAGCGCCGACGTCGGTTCATCCAGAAAAAGCCAGCGCGGAGCAGGGGCAGGTTGCCAGAGCTGAATCAGCACGCGTGCAAGCTGCACCCGCTGCTGCTCGCCGCCTGACAAATGGCGATAATCGCGTTCTGCCAGCGTCATACAACCGGTCTGCTGCATCACTTCGTTCATCGCATGTTGCATATTTTGCTGGCCGTGCGGTGAGCGTCCGAGCGTCAGCACTTCACGCACGCTGAAACCGAACGCCATCGTACTGTTCTGGCGCATCACCGCGCGGGTGCGGGCAAGATCCTTCGATGTCCAGTCGGCCAGCCGTTTTCCCTGTAATGTACAATGCCCGGACTGCGGCGTCAGATAACCTGTCAGCATGCGCATCAGCGTGGATTTCCCCGCGCCGTTTGGTCCGATCAGCGCGACCATTTCGCCGCTTTTCAGGCTGAGTGATACGTCGTCAATTAAGCGACGACCTCCGGCGGAATAGGACAAATTTTCCGCAACCAGCAATGAAGTGAGATCAGACATTGCGCGGCACTCCGGGCCGTAAAATTAACCATAAGAAATACGGGCCACCCAGAAGACTGGTCAGCAGGCCCACCGGCATTTCAGCCGGTGCGACCAGCGTTCTTGCCAGCGTGTCTGCCAGTAATAACAGGCAGGCTCCGGCCATGGCTGATCCCGGTAATAACCAGCGATGATCTGCACCCAGCCGCATGCGCAGCAGGTGAGGAATGACCAGACCGATAAAGCCGATAACACCGGAAACTGCGACCGCAGCGCCCACCAGCAGCGCACTCAGCAGCAATAATTGCAACTGCGTGCGGCGAACGTTAACGCCAAGGTAATGCGCATCTTCCTCACCGAGCTGCAAAATATTCAGGCGACGCGCCATGAATAATGTCGCCACGCAGGCGGGCAGAATTAACGATGCGGCAACCGCCAGCGTTGGCCATTGCGCCTGTCCGAGGCTGCCCATGCTCCACAAAGAAAACTGGCGCAGCTGCTGGTCATCGCTGACGTAAGTCAGAACGCCAACGGCTGCGCCACACAGGGCGTTTATGGCAATGCCGGCGAGAAGTAAACGCGACAACCCGCCATGCCCGAAACGGCTCAGCGCGAAGACGATGGCCGAAATTGCCAGGCTTCCCGCAAAGGCGCTGAACATGTGACCGTAGAGTGCCAGAACCGGCGGTAGCGACAGCGGCATGACAATAGTCAGTGCCACTGCCAGCGCCGCGCCGCTGCTGATCCCAAGCAAACCCGGATCCGCCAGCGGGTTGCGAAACAAACCCTGCATCACAGCACCGGAACAGGCCAGCGCGCAGCCGACCACTACGGCCAGCAGCACGCGGGGCAGACGAACTGTCAGCCAGATTTGCCATAACCCGTCGTCAAAAGGCCGCATTAACAAGGTACGCAGTGACAACGCCATCGCCCCGGTATTGGCTGCCAGAATAGCCAGTACCAGCAGAGCACCACCGAGGCCGATCAGCGCCCAGACAGGAGAACGGCGTCGGGACGGCATTGGGGGGCTCATGCTGCTCATTTCGCTTGTTCCGCCGCCTGACGCAGTTGTGCCATAACGACCGGCGTTTGCAGGCCAAAGCCCAGCAGCGACATATCATCAAGCACTAAAACGCGCTTATTTTTGCCTGCCGGCGTCATGGCAACCCCCGGTAATTTCCAGACCTGATCCATGCCGCCCAGCGTTTTCACGCCGTCGGAGGTCAGCAATAAAATGTCCGGAGCGCTGGCAATGACGCCTTCCTGCGAAAGAGGGCGATAACGGCTGAACCCCTGCATAGCATTTTTCGCACCTACGGACGTGATCATCGCGTCAGCCGCCGTATTCTGGCCTGCTGCCATAGACGACATTCCGCCGTGGCTCATGACAAACAGAATTTTTACCGGCAAAGCATTGTGATGGATGGCATCAAGCTGAGAACGGTACGTGGCAATCAGCTTTGCGCCTTCCGCCTGACGGTTGAGCGCGTCTGCAATCACTTCAATCTTTTTAGGTACGGTATCGACAGAAGCCGTGCCCGGCACGCGAATGACCTTCACGCCGTTTTGTGCCAGTTGCTGTAAAACCAGTGAAGGTTCTGCCAGCTCGCTGCTCAGCACCATCGAAGGGCGCATGGACAGGATCCCTTCGGTGTTGAGCTGGCGCATATAACCGACATCCGGCAGTTTCAGTACCGCCTGCGGACGCAGGCTGGTGCTGTCGCGTGCCACCATTTCATCGCCTGCCCCAAGGGCGTAGACAATTTCGGTCACATCGCCGCCGATACTGACCAGTTTCTCTGCGGCGTGGAGCACGGGTGCAGACAAAATTGCCGCAGCGGCAATCAGCGCTTTCAGAGGTGTTTTCATGCGGCAACGCCTTCGCTGCTCAGTTGTGCCAGTTGTTCGCGCCACCGGGTCTGTTCTGCCGTGCCTTCAGTACGCTGGCCGTACAGTTGTGCAATTTGCGTGCCGTCTGCGGCAAATAATTCCAGGCTGGTGACAAAGCCGTCTTTGGTCGGTTTACGGGTGATCCAGCTTTCTGCGATGGCGCTTTCCACCAGATGAAGGGTGAAGCGTTCGTTGAAAACGTTAATCCATTCACCGTGTGGCATCACTTTTTCAATCTGGCCGGTGAAGATTTGCACGCAACCGCGGTTGCCAACGAAAATCATAATTTCATTCTGATCATCTTTTGCGATGTTCAGCAAACGGGTCAGTGAACCGTTTTCGACACGCCATGCCAGATCGTCGCCTACTGCTTTGAAAGCCTGCTGGCGGGTGACATCATGGCGTTTGAGAAGCTGGAAGAACTGGTGAACATCTGTCATTGCACGCCAGTCAGCATCGATGCTGCTGGTATCAGAAACGCTGGCCGGAGCCACAGGCGCGACCGGTTCAATCTGCAGCGGAGGATTGACATCAGTTTTGTACTGGGCAATCAGCGCGTCCCAGGCTGCCATGTCGGTTTCGTCGGTGTTATACACTTTATGAACCGCGTCGCCGTGTGCATCAAAGAACTGAATACTGTGGCGCACGCCGCGGGCTGTGTTTTCAGACATGCTGAAAACGTGCAGCCAGTGCTGAAGGAAAAGACGTAAATCCAGCGCGCGCGGATTCAGGATTAACCCCGCATGGCCGCTGAGATGCTGGTTTTCATAGCGACCCTGCTGTTCGTGAACAGCATAATCATTGCGGGTGATGGATTTTGTCCCGCCCACATTTTCCAGTGCGGCCAGCAATGTACGGGCATCGACATCCAGTTTCACTGCATCATGCGAAACGCGTAAAGAGGTTAACTCGGCTTCACTGATACCTAAAATTCCCGCCAGATCGCGGGCATATTTACCGGGATTGGCTTCTTTGGCCTGTAAATAGTCCTGATAGTGAACTGAATGCATTGCTGTCTCCTCGTTGTCTTAATGTCATCTGCCATCAGGCAGATAAAAAATCGCGTTGTTATGTGAATGATTTGTAAAAATATTTGGACCAGAGACCAGCAAATTCCATTGCTGGTAATAGGAATTAATATCAATTTGATAATCATTATCAAATCATTGCACAAACACATCAAGAAAATTTTTGTTGATGGAATGTAATTATTCACTGATAACCCCTTAATTTACGGAGGATAAGCCGCGGGGAAAGTCACTGGAAGCGTTTGAAGGGAAGGAGAATTGCGCTGGAGCGGGCATTAAAAAGGGCAACATATGTTGCCCTTAAGAAGATGACTTCGGGGTATTCAGAATCTTGAATTGGTCGCTTCAGCCAGCATCGACAGAAGGGTTTCAGTGTCAGCCCAGCTCAGGCAAGGGTCGGTAATGGATTTGCCGTAAACCAGCGGTTTGCCGGGAACAATAGGTTGCGTGCCTTCTGCCAGGAAACTCTCGGCCATAATACCCGCGACGGCGGTTGAGCCATTGCGGATTTGCTGGCAGATGTCTTCGGCGACGTCCAGCTGGCGGCGATGTTGCTTCTGACAATTTCCATGACTGAAATCGATTACCAGACGTTGCGGCAGGTCAAACTCAGACAAACTCAGGCAGGCCTGTTCAAGATCATCGGCGTGATAATTAGGCTTTTTGCCGCCGCGCATAATCACGTGGCCGTAAGGATTGCCCGCTGTGCGATAAATGGTCATCTGACCGTTCTTATCCGGCGACAGAAACATGTGGCTGGTGCGTGACGAGCGGATGGCATCAATGGCGATACGCGTATTGCCGTCAGTACCATTTTTAAAACCGACCGGGCAAGACAGCGCAGAAGCCATTTCACGGTGGATCTGGCTTTCCGTAGTGCGCGCACCGATTGCGCCCCAGCTGATAAGGTCGGCGATATACTGGCCGATAACCATATCCAGGAACTCAGTGGCCGTTGGAATTCCTAACTGATTGATGGCCAGCAAGACTTTACGCGCCAGTTCAATTCCGTCATTCACGCGGCAGGAACCGTTAAGTTCCGGGTCAGAAATTAAGCCTTTCCAGCCCACGACGGTTCGCGGTTTTTCAAAATAGGTGCGCATCACGATCTCTAAACGATCCTGATATTTTTCGCGTAATACGCTGAGCTGACCAGCGTAATCAATTGCAGCTTCAATATCGTGAATAGAGCAGGGACCAACAATCACCAGAAGGCGTGGGTCTTCGCCGCTGATGATTTTTTCAATACGTTTGCGTGATTCCATTACATGCTGTGCGACCGACGGGGAGATTGGCAATTTGTCTGCCAGTGCCTGAGGCGTAATCAGGCTGTCGATGCGCGTCGTACGCAGTTCATCTGTTTGTGACATGGTGTTCTCGAAAATTTGTTTCTTCGCTGCGGCAGGAATACCGGGAAGTGATGGCGATCACAATAACGCAAAAACAGATGATTTCAATCACTCTCGGCACGTTCTGCCATCCAAATCATTAAATGAATCAGAACATGCGGCGACTCATACCAAAGCTGTCCATAATCTTCGCCGAAATTTCCTCAACGGAATAATTTGTACTGTTGAGATAACGAATTTGATTTTTGCGAAATAATGCTTCGACTTCAGACACTTCCATCCGGCACTGGCGTAATGACGCATAGCGGCTGTTTTCCACCCGTTCCTGACGGATAGCGGTCAGCCTTTCCGGGTCAATCGTCAGCCCGAAAAGCTTGTGCATGTGCGGTTTCAGCGCGGCGGGAAGCTGAATATTATCCATATCATCGGCGGTAAACGGATAGTTTGCCGCGCGGATCCCAAACTGTAATGCAAGGTAAAGGCTGGTGGGTGTTTTACCGCAGCGCGAAACGCCCAGCAAAATAACTTGTGCCTGATCGAGATTACGCAGGGATATACCGTCATCGTGCGCCAGCGTGTAATCGATAGCCGCAATACGGGCATCATATTTGCTGATATTGCTGGCGGTCAGACCGTGCGTACGGTTTGCCACCGGTGTCGGTTCAACGCCAAGCTCATTCTGAAGAGGTGCGACCAGGGACTGAACGATGTCCTGACAGAATCCTTCGCTGCTTTCAATAATCTGACGGATCTTCGGCGCAATAATGGAGTAGAACACCAGCGGACGCGCGCCCGTTTTTTCGAAAATCTCATTGATCTGGCGGCTGACGGCCTGAGCCCGTTCTTCGCTTTCAACAAAGGGCAATGAGTAGGTCGTCGAATTGACCGGGAATTGTGAAAGCACGGCATGGCCTACCACTTCAGCGGTAATCGCCGTGCCATCGGAAATATAAAACACGCATCTGTCCACTCATTGCTCCTAAATTTATATCAGTTCACTTTCCCTTGTCGGGACTCCGTAAGTAATAACCAGAATTTCAGGAAATAAAAAGGATAATTCTTCTTAACCATTACCTTCCTTTAATCCCTGCGAGACAGTGCGCAAAATGGCTGTAATAAATGAAATGGCATTTTAAATTTTCCGCGATATCTCGCAGCTTTATGAATTGCGTCAGCAATACTTCAGCAACTTTGTTATGGTTAATTTACTTGCGAAACTAATACGCACTTCTCACTGATTCATAAGGGATTATGTTGTTGTCGTGTTGCTGAAGAATTTTAGCGTTCTGGAATTTTCCTAAACGAAAATAGTTTAATTTGCTGGATCGATTCACCTGTCTATGTCTTATGGATCATTATGCTAGTCTCGAAATGACAACGTTGCTTATTGGCATCCAATTGCCTCAGGCAACGATTGCACGACCGGTTTTACACTCCTACTGACTTTTACTGTGAATAAATTAAGAAAGGATTGTTTCATGGCTCATCTCGATCCCGATTTACGCAATGTTATCTGGTACAACCAACTGGGTATGAACGACGTTGATAAAGTCGGGGGTAAGAACGCATCCCTCGGGGAAATGATCACTAATCTGTCTGATCTGGGTGTTTCCGTGCCTAACGGTTTTGCCACTACGTCTCAGGCTTTTAATGATTTTCTTGATCAAAGCGGCGTTAACCATCGGATCCACGAATTACTGGACAAAACAGATGTGGATGATATCGGGCAACTGACCCAGGCGGGCACGCAAATCCGCCAGTGGATCATTGATACGCCATTCCAGCCTGAGCTGGAACAGTCCATCCGTGAAGCTTATCAGCAGCTTTCTGAAGGTGAGCCGGATGCGTCCTTTGCTGTGCGTTCCTCTGCCACCGCGGAAGATATGCCCGACGCTTCTTTTGCCGGGCAGCAGGAAACCTTCCTGAACGTTCAGGGGTTTGATGCAGTTCTTATCGCTGTGAAACATGTTTACGCCTCCTTATTTAACGATCGCGCAATCTCTTATCGCGTACATCAGGGCTACGACCACCGCGGCGTTGCGTTGTCTGCGGGTGTTCAGCGCATGGTTCGCTCTGATCTCGCGGCGGCGGGCGTGATGTTCACCATCGATACGGAGTCGGGTTTTGATCAGGTGGTCTTCATCACCTCCGCGTATGGTCTGGGCGAAATGGTGGTGCAGGGCGCGGTGAACCCGGATGAGTTCTACGTGCATAAACCGACGCTGGCCAAAAATAAGCCTGCGATTGTGCGCCGTACCATGGGCTCAAAGAAAATCCGCATGATTTATGCGCCAAGCCAGGAACACGGTAAACAGGTACAAATTGAAGACGTGCCGGCTGAACTGAGCACCCGTTTCTCGCTGACCGATGACGAAGTGCAGGCTCTGGCACGTCAGGCATTATTGATTGAAAAGCACTACGGCCGCCCGATGGATATTGAGTGGGCGAAAGATGGTAATAACGGCAAGTTATATATTGTGCAGGCACGTCCTGAGACCGTACGTTCAAACGGTCAGGTAATGGAACGTTATCAGCTCAATGGCAGCAGCAAAGTTCTGGTTGAAGGCCGGGCCATTGGGCATCGTATCGGTGCCGGGCCGGTGAAAATCATCCATGACATCAGTGAAATGCATCATGTGAAAGCGGGTGACATTCTGGTTACTGACATGACGGACCCTGACTGGGAACCGATCATGAAAAAGGCCTCAGCCATTGTGACTAACCGTGGCGGCCGAACCTGCCATGCGGCAATCATTGCCCGTGAACTGGGGATCCCTGCCGTTGTCGGTTGTGGCGATGCGACTGAAAAACTGAAAGAAAATCAGAAAGTGACGGTGTCCTGTTCTGAGGGCGATACCGGTTATGTCTACCAGGACGAACTGGACTTCACGGTGCAAAGCTCAGAAGTCGATGAGCTGCCCAAGTTGCCGCTGAAAATCATGATGAATATCGGTAATCCGGACCGGGCTTTTGATTTTGCCTGTCTGCCAAATGAAGGCGTCGGGCTCGCGCGTTTAGAATTCATTATCAACCGCATGATCGGCGTCCATCCAAAAGCGCTGCTGGAGTTCGATACTCAGACGCCGGAATTACGGGAACAAATTAAGAAACTGATTCAGGGCTACGACAGTCCGCGTGAATACTATGTTGCCCGTCTGACGGAAGGGATCGCGACACTGGGCGCAGCGTTCTGGCCAAAACGTGTGATTGTGCGTTTATCCGATTTTAAATCGAATGAATACGCCAATCTGGTGGGCGGCGAGAAGTATGAGCCGCACGAAGAGAACCCGATGCTGGGCTTCCGCGGTGCCGGGCGTTACGTTTCAGACAGCTTCCGCGATTGTTTCGCGCTGGAGTGTGAGGCGATGAAACGGGTTCGTAACGATATGGGGCTGACCAACGTTGAAGTTATGATCCCATTTGTCCGAACTGTGGCGCAGGCTGAGGCTGTGGTGAAGGAACTGGCAAATCAGGGGCTGAAGCGCGGAGAGAATGGCCTTAAGGTCATTATGATGTGTGAAATTCCATCGAATGCATTACTTGCCGATCAGTTCCTTGAGCATTTTGATGGTTTCTCAATCGGTTCAAATGACATGACTCAGCTGGCGCTGGGGCTGGATCGTGATTCCGGCGTGGTGTCTGAACTCTTTGATGAGCGCAACGAAGCGGTTAAAGCTTTGCTTTCAATGGCAATCAAAGCAGCTAAGAAACAGGGTAAATATGTTGGAATCTGCGGGCAGGGTCCGTCTGACCATCAGGATTTTGCACAATGGCTGATGGAAGAAGGCATCGACAGTCTGTCGCTGAACCCGGATACCGTGGTGCAGACCTGGCTGGCGCTGGCTGAAAAGTAAATAAATACTTCAGGTTTGAATAAATGAAATAAAGGCTGTTGCTTTCGGGCAATGGCCTTTTTTTTGAAAAATTAAATCAGGTAAATGGAGGTGCCGTAATTAATCTCCAGGGGAGAAAAAAATAAAAAAAAAGCCCGTCATTGGAGACAGGCAAAGACTACACACAGCAATTTGGGGTATACCGGCTCAGGGGAAAGCCTGTATATAAATCAGTGGGTTGAAATCCGAACTGTTAATAATACTAGATTTCTCGAGATATTTAGTCTGTAAGAATCGTCCTAATAGATATTATTCTCATACTAATAGATGAGAAGGATTGTTTTGAAGGTTTCAAAATAGGAAGAAGAAATGAGGAATAAAGAAGAGGGCGTTGCCTTTTAAGATCCAAGACAACGCCGGATGAAATTATTTCGCGGAACAATTACTCATCGAGTGCTTTCAGCGCTTCTTCCGGATCGGCATCCGGTTCTGGCGCTTCGTGAACCCACAGCGAAATCAGGCGATAAGATACCGCCAGAACGACAGGGCCGATAAACAGGCCAATCATCCCGAACGCGAACAGACCGCCAATAACACCGGATAAAATCAGCAGCATAGGCAAATCTGCACCCATACGGATAAGCACCGGGCGTAAAACGTTATCCAGCGAGCCCACGACGCAACTCCAAACCAGCAGAACCGTACCCCAGGTATTATCACCCGACCAGTAAAGCCAGATGATGGCCGGGATAAGCACCAGCAAAGGTCCGATTTGTGCGACGCAACAAACAAACATCACCACGGTTAAAACCGTTGCATACGGGATACCGGCTATTGCCAGGCCGATGCCGCCCAGCACTGACTGAACAATCGCTGTGACCACCACGCCCAGCGCAACGGCGCGAATTGCCTGGCCGGCGAGAATAACCGCAGCATCGCCACGTTCTGCCGCCAGACGCACGGCGAAATGGCGGATGCCCATCGCGACCTGCTCGCCACGACTATAAAGAAGCGCGCTGAACAGCAACATCAGAGAACAGTGGACGATAAAACGGCCCAGATGCCCGGCCTGCGTGACAAACCAGGAAGCGGTTTGCCCGACATAAGGCTGGACTTTGCTCATCAGGGCATTACCGCCGCCGTTAATGAGGGCATGCCAGCCGCTGTAAAGTTTATGGCCGACCAGAGGAATAGAGTTTAGCCAGTGAAAATCCGGCATATGAAGGGTCGACGGATTGGTGGCGATCCCCACCAGCGGCGCGCCATTTTCAATTGCGCTGCTGACCAGCAAGGCAATCGGCAAAACGAACAACAGGATCAGCAACAGCGTCATCACGATGACGGCCAGGAAACGCCGTCCCCACAGAATTCGCTGTAATTTAATCATCAGCGGCCAGGTTGCAATCACCACCATCCCCGCCCAGGCAAAGCCCAGAATAAAAGGCTGAACAATCCAGATACTGGCGATGGTCATCAGTGCTATGAACAATACCCCGAACATAATCTGGGGCAAATCGTAACGTTTAATTGGGAGATTCATTCATGTTTCTCATTTGGATAAACGAAGTAAGGCACGCGCCTTGTGCCTTAAAAACTACAGCTACATTGGGATAGCGATAAATAAGCATGGGACATCAGGCTGCTTTTGGATAGCGCCGCACACAATTAGTTGCAACACGTTGTTGCCAGTCGTGCTTTTTGCGGCGTGTCATGAAACAAATGCAACAAAGGCGAACCAGACGGAGCGCTTAAAAACGAAGTATGTTAGTTTTTATTCTGGGTAAATAACAGGGTGGATCTGCCTCGCAGATCCGGCAGGTCGCCTCGGGCCCGCCAGGCATACAACAAAGACAGAGTCATAATTCAATGATCCCACAGATTTCTCAGGCGCCGGGTGTCATCCAGCTGGTGCTCGATTTTTTGGAAGCGCTTAAAAGTAACGGTTTTACAGGTGATGCCACGACGACTTATGCGGACCGCCTGACGATGGCAACTGATAACAGCGTTTATCAGCTGTTGCCGGATGCTGTCTTATTCCCTATCGCCACGTCTGATGTTGCACTGATTGCGCGTCTTGCCGGGCAGGAGCGTTTTAAAACGCTGGTCTTTACGCCGCGTGGTGGCGGTACCGGTACCAACGGTCAGTCGCTGAACCGCGGAATTGTGGTTGATATGTCCCGTCATATGAACCGCATCCTGGATATCAACGTTGAACAAGGCTGGGTCAAGGTCGAAGCCGGTGTCATTAAAGACCAGCTCAATGATTATCTGCGTCCTTTTGGTTATTTCTTTTCTCCGGAGCTGTCGACCAGCAACCGTGCAACGCTCGGTGGCATGATTAACACCGATGCGTCCGGACAGGGTTCGCTGGTTTACGGTAAGACGTCAGATCACGTTCTCGGGGTTCGTGCGATTGTGCTCGGCGGCGAGATGCTCGATACCGTTGCAGTGCCGGTGGCGCTGGCGGATAAACTCGGTGAAGAAGATTCGGTTATCGGGCGGATTTACCGTACGGTGCTGGACAGTTGCCGCGATAACCGTGCGCTGGTCATTGAAAAATTCCCGAAATTAAACCGCTTCCTGACGGGCTATGACTTACGCCATGTCCTGAGTGATGACCTGCAAACCTTCGATCTGACCCGCATCCTCACGGGCTCTGAAGGGTCGCTGGCCTTTATTACTGAAGCGCGTCTGAATATCACGCCAATTCCCAAAGTGCGGCGTCTGGTGAATATCAAATATGATTCTTTCAACTCCGCGCTGCGTAATGCCCCTTTCATGGTGGAAGCCAAAGCGTTGTCGGTTGAAACCGTTGACTCCAAAGTCCTGAATCTGGCCCGTGAAGATATCGTCTGGCACAGCGTGCGTGATTACATCACCGACGTTGAAGGTAAGGATATGCAGGGACTCAACATTGTTGAGTTTGCGGGCGATGATGCCGACCTCATTGAAGGTCAGGTCAGTGCGCTATGTGAGCGTCTTGACGGGCTGATGAGCGACAAAGAAGGTGGCGTTATTGGCTACCAGATTTGCGCGGATCTGCCTGGGATTGAGCGCATCTATAATATGCGTAAGAAAGCCGTCGGCCTGCTGGGGAATGCGAAAGGGCAGGCTAAGCCGTTGCCGTTTGCAGAAGATACCTGCGTGCCGCCGCAGCATCTGGCCGATTATATCGTTGAATTCCGCGCGTTGCTCGACAGCCATAACCTGAGTTACGGCATGTTTGGGCACGTGGACGCCGGTGTTTTGCACGTTCGCCCTGCGCTGGACATGTGTGACCCACAACAGGAAATGCTGCTGAAGCAGATATCGGATGAAGTCGTTGCCCTCACGGCCAAATACGGTGGTTTGCTGTGGGGAGAACACGGTAAAGGTTTCCGCGCCGAATACAGCCCGGCTTTCTTCGGAGAAGCGCTGTTCCATGAATTACGCCGGATCAAAACGGTTTTTGACCCGGATAACCGTCTTAATCCGGGCAAAATTTGCGCGCCGCTGGAATGCGATGAGCCAATGATGAAGGTCGATGCGCCGAAACGCGGCACCCTTGATCGCCGGATCCCGCTGGAAGTGCGCCAGTCATTCCGCGGCGCTCTGGAGTGTAACGGCAACGGTCTGTGCTTTAACTTTGATGCGAAAAGCCCGATGTGTCCGTCGATGAAAATTACCGGCAGCCGTATCCATTCGCCGAAAGGGCGTGCTGGTCTGGTGCGGGAATGGTTGCGCTTACTGTCAGAACAAGGTGTCGATCCGCTGGCGCTGGAAAATGCACTGCCGGAAAAAGGCCTGAGTTTCCGCAGCCTGATCGACCGTAACCGTAATACCTGGCATGCCAGCAAAGGCGAATATGATTTCTCCCATGAAGTAAAAGAAGCGATGTCGGGTTGTCTGGCCTGTAAGGCGTGTTCGACACAGTGCCCGATCAAAATTGATGTTCCCGGTTTCCGCTCGCGCTTCCTCCAGCTTTATCACACCCGCTATCTGCGCCCGGCGCGTGACCATTTCGTGGCAAGTGTCGAAAGCTATGCACCAATAATGGCGAAAGCGCCAAAGCTGTTTAACTTCTTCCTCAGGCAGCCCTGGGTACGGGAAATGAGCCGCAAAAGTATTGGCATGGTGGATTTGCCTTTGCTGTCTTCCCCGACGTTACGCGAGCAGTTGCTGGGGCACCGCGCCAGTAAAATGACGCTTGAACAGCTGGAAAAAATCCCTCCGGCACAGCGCGGCGAATACGTTCTGGTGGTGCAGGATCCTTTCACCAGTTTCTATGATGCGCAGGTCGTGGCTGATTTTGTACGGTTAATTGAAAAACTGGGTCTCAAACCGGTGCTATTGCCTTTCTCTCCAAACGGAAAAGCGCAGCACATCAAAGGATTCCTGACGCGTTTCGCGAAAACGGCACGCAAGACGTCGGTATTTCTCAACCGTGTGGCGCAGTTAGGTATGCCGCTTGTCGGTGTCGATCCGGCGCTGGTGCTGTGTTATCGCGATGAGTACAAAG
This sequence comes from Rahnella sp. BCC 1045, assembly GCF_019049615.1. NCBI lineage: Bacteria > Pseudomonadati > Pseudomonadota > Gammaproteobacteria > Enterobacterales > Yersiniaceae > Rahnella > Rahnella sp. BCC 1045. The sequence goes on from NZ_JAFMOZ010000135.1 coordinate 73,566, forward strand.
AAATCCTTGGCGAATCACGTGGCTCGTTCCAGGTTCAGCTTGTACATGAATGGCTGGATAACTGGTTGGGCGAACGACCGGCACAGCAGCAAAGCGGAGAGTCCTGGTATCTGTTCGGCCATTGCACTGAAAGCACGGCATTACCCAACAGCAGCAAACAGTGGGGGGATATCTTTGCCCGCTATGGCGCGAAGCTGGAAAATGTCAGTGTGGGATGTTGCGGTATGGCGGGAACCTACGGACATGAAAGTAAAAACCTTGAAAATTCGCTGGGGATTTACGAGCTGTCCTGGCATACCTCTTTACAGCGGTTGCCGCGCCAGCGCTGCCTGGCGACTGGTTACTCCTGCCGCAGCCAGGTAAAACGCATTGAAGGCAACGGGGTTCGCCATCCGTTGCAGGCATTACTGGATATCATCCCTTAACCAATAAGGAGGCTCGATGTCATTCTGGAAAAGGAACGCAAACCTTGAAGCACTGAACCAGCGCAGTCAGGGATGTATGGTTGGACATGTGGGGATTGTTTTCACCAGGCTGGGCGAAGATTTTCTTGAAGCGACGATGCCAGTAGATGAGCGAACGACTCAGCCGTTTGGCCTCTTACACGGAGGCGCCTCGGTGGTTCTGGCGGAAACTATGGGATCGATGGCCGGTTATCTGTGCACTGAAGGTCATCAGACGGTCGTTGGGGTTGAAATAAATGCCAGTCACATGAAGTCCGCGAGGGAAGGGGTTGTGCGCGGGGTTTGCCGTGCTCTGCGAACCGGGAAACGGAGCCAGGTCTGGCAGATTGAGATTTTCGATGAGCAGGGTGGTCTGTGTTGTGTTTCCAGACTGACCACAATGGTCATTGATCATTAAATTCAGGCCATCAGATTAGCGCGTTTTTTCAACGTAATATCCCTAAGCTGAATGCAAAAGGCGGAGTCACAGTTAATGTGTCCGCCTTTTTATTTGCCTGAGATCTTTCTCTGGCACGTTGAAAACTGACTAAAGTTGGAAGGGAACGCGCTTGGCAAAATCAGTTTGAAATGCCGTTGCTTTTTCCCAGATGCCCATCATGGCATAATACTGACAAATGAGTTTTAGCGTGTGTCTGGCAAAGTGATAGCTCTGTACACGGAAAAGTTCACAACGCACAACGCTGTTGATTTCAAGGATCAGCCGGTTGTGAAGCTTGCACAAAGCATGCAGATAACTGTGGTCGTCCCCGTTTTGCAGGCAAAGATTGGCCATATCAAGGCAAATGCTGTTAAAGCGTTTGAGCTGGCAAAGATGCGCGTCCGGGCGTCGTAAGGCGGCATCCGCCATATAGAAATCCACGGTGGCATCGCGGACACTCGATTTGTAGTCGTCTATCTTGCCCTGCAACCACGCATTTACCGATTGAGCCATTCTCAGTATTCCGGGTTATCTGAATGATAATCATTATCAAAGAATAAGTATCATATTGGCAAAAAATCGCCGGATCAACGTTTTCATCCGGTTTTTTTGATTTTGTTGCGCCAGAGCAGGTAAGCAAAAAGAGCTTTAATTATTTTGATTGTGGCGAATTCATAAATAGGCATTTCCGATGAATGTTTTATAATAGACACAATGAAAGCTATTAAGCCACACAAAATATAAGGTTAATTTTAATTTTTAACAAAAAATTGACAACTTATTCAATCAGTTGATGGTTGCGGTGTTCAAGACCCGCCAGCAGCCAGATGTAAACCCGATGCACATTGAGCGACTTTCCTCATGCGCAATCGCTATACCCTCTTAAAACAAGAGGTTGAAGTGATAAATCTTATCACTAGAATAGAGACAATAGGTCTTCTCTATGACCGTAAAAATATGAGGTAAGACAGATGCAAACTGAAACTGTCGGCTCTTTCTCTTTAGACGACAACGTATGGCAAGGTGTGATGCTGACTGATTCTGCAGCCAAACAGGTGAAGAACCTGATGGAGCAGGATCCAGAAGTCAAAGGTCTCCAGCTTTCGGTAAAACAATCGGGCTGCGCCGGCTTTGGCTACGTTCTGGATTTAACCAAACAACCGGCCAGCGATGACCTGGTGTTTGAACATGACGGCGCTTTGCTGTTTGTTCCGCTGAAGGCGATGCCTTTCATTGACGGAACCGAGGTAGATTTTGTCCGCGAAGGGCTGAATCAGATATTTAAATTCAATAATCCAAAAGCTCAGCATGCCTGCGGGTGTGGTGAAAGTTTCGGCCTGTAAGTCAGCCGGGCAAACAGTCTTTAAGATTATTGTAAACAAAGCGATGTAACCAACATGTCACGAAGCAACGTAGAAATTCCAGATGATGTGCAGTCTTGGGTCGGCGAGGAGACGAACTATAAGGAAGGGTTCTTCACCCAGCTGGCAACCGATGAATTAGCATCAGGCATCAACGAAGATGTCGTGCGTGCCATTTCCGCAAAGCGCAATGAGCCGGAGTGGATGCTGGAGTTCCGTCTGCAGGCTTATCATGCCTGGTTGAAAATGGAAGAACCTCACTGGTTGAAAGCGTATTACACGCCTCTCGACTATCAGGATTACAGCTATTACTCCGCACCTTCATGCGGCAGCTGTGATGATACCTGTGGTTCTCAGCCTGGTGCCACGCAGCAACCTCCTGAAAATTCTCACAGCATTCCTGCGCTTGACGGTAAAAATTACCTGACCAGCGAAGTGGAGAAAGCGTTTGAACAGCTGGGTGTTCCTGTGCGTGAAGGGAAAGAAGTGGCGGTTGATGCCATTTTCGACTCCGTTTCCGTTTCTACCACGTACCGTGAAAAGCTGGCTGAATCAGGCGTTATCTTCTGCTCATTCGGCGAAGCCATTCACGAATACCCGGACCTGGTGCGTAAATACCTCGGTACCGTTGTGCCTGCGCAGGATAACTTCTTTGCAGCGCTGAATGCGGCGGTCGCGTCCGACGGTACTTTCGTGTATGTCCCTAAAGGCGTCCGTTGCCCGATGGAACTGTCTACGTATTTCCGGATTAACGCAGCGAAAACCGGTCAGTTCGAACGTACAATCCTGATTGCAGACGAAGGCAGTTACGTCAGCTATATCGAAGGCTGTTCCGCACCGGTTCGTGATACCTATCAGCTTCACGCGGCCGTGGTTGAAGTCATTCTGCATAAAGATGCGGAAGTGAAATATTCCACCGTGCAGAACTGGTTCTCCGGCAGTAAAGATAGCAGCGGCGGGATCCTGAACTTCGTGACCAAACGTGCATTGTGCGAAGGCGCGGGCTCGAAAATGTCCTGGACGCAGTCTGAAACCGGCTCAGCGATTACCTGGAAATACCCGAGCGTTATCCTGAAGGGCGATAACTCAATCGGTGAATTCTTCTCAGTTGCACTGACCAGCGGGAAACAGCAGGCAGATACCGGCACCAAGATGATCCACATTGGTAAAAACACCAAATCGACCATCATCTCCAAAGGTATTTCCGCAGGTCACAGCCAGAACAGCTATCGCGGGCTGGTGAAGATCCTGCCAAGTGCTGAAAATGCCCGTAACTTTACCCAGTGTGACTCCATGCTGATTGGTGCGGACAGCGCTGCGCATACTTTCCCGTATGTGGAAGTGCGTAACAACACAGCTCAGCTGGAGCATGAAGCCACGACCTCAAAAATCGGCGATGACCAGCTGTTCTACTGTCTGCAACGTGGTATCAGCGAAGATGACGCGATTTCCATGATTGTTAACGGTTTCTGTAAAGATGTCTTTTCCGAGCTGCCGCTGGAGTTTGCTGTCGAAGCGCAGAAACTGCTGGCGATCAGCCTTGAACACAGCGTCGGTTAATCTTCCGAACGCTTTTCCTCCCGCCGCCGCGTGGTGTGACGCCGGCGCCGGGCAGGTTTGAGTTCAGCACAGTCAAAGCATAAACAGAATTATGAGCGCGCAGGCGCAAACTCAAGGATACGTATGTTAAGCATTAAGAATTTGAAGGTCCGTGTCGAAGAAAAGGAAATTCTGAAAGGACTTGATCTCGAGATCAAGCCGGGTGAAGTACACGCCATCATGGGTCCGAACGGCTCAGGTAAAAGTACACTCTCCGCGACACTGGCTGGCCGTGAAGATTACGAAGTGACCGAAGGCTCCGTAATGTTCAACGGTAAAGATTTGCTGGAGCTTGCCCCGGAAGATCGTGCCGGAGAAGGCGTGTTTATGGCCTTTCAGTATCCGGTAGAAATTCCTGGCGTGACCAACCATTTCTTCCTGCAAACTGCCGTAAACGCTGTACGTAAGTACCGCGAACAGGCTCCGATGGATCGCTTTGATTTCGCCGATTTTATCGAAGAAAAGATTGCCATGCTGAAAATGCCTGCGGATTTGCTGACCCGTTCAGTCAACGTAGGTTTCTCCGGCGGTGAGAAAAAGCGTAACGACATTCTGCAAATGGCGGCCCTTGAGCCAAGCTTGTGCATTCTGGATGAAACCGACTCCGGTCTGGACATCGATGCGCTGAAAATCGTCTCTAACGGTGTTAATGCACTGCGTGACGGCAAACGCTCATTTGTAATTGTGACCCACTATCAGCGTATCCTCGACTATATCAAGCCTGACTACGTGCATGTTCTGTATCAGGGCCGCATTGTTAAATCCGGCGATTTCACCTTGGTTAAACAGTTAGAGGAGCAGGGCTATGGCTGGCTTACCGACGAAGAGTAATGCGCCTGCGGCGGGCAGTTCCCACGCCATGCAGCAGCTTTACCGTCTTTTTGAAAGCCGTGGTGGTGAACAATCTGCTCACGCGCACGCACACTGGCAACAAGTGCTTCGCCTTGGTTTTCCACACGCAAAACTGGAAGACTGGAAATACACGCCAGTTTCTTCACTGCTGGGCAATCAGTTCTTCGCCCCGCAGCAGCAGGCGCTGACAGTTGAGAATGTTAAATCACTGGCTTTGCCGCTTGATTGCTATCGTCTGGTTTTCGTAGATGGCCGTTTTGATGCGAGCCTGAGTGATGAAAACACCGGCGCATTTGAAATTGAAAAACTGAACGCGGCTGCGCAGCAAACGCTGCCTGACCCGATTCAGTCTGAAGTCTTTTTGCACCTGACAGAAAGTCTGGCGCAGGATTCTTTTGCTGTGCGTTTGGCTGCCGGTAAACAGGCTGATAAGCCGTTGTATTTACTGCATCTGAGCAGCGGTCGTGATCAGTCACGCGAAATGAACACGGTTCACCACCGTTATCATGTCGAGATTGAAAACGGTGCCAGCGCAGAAGTCATTGAACATTACCTAAGCCTTAACGATCACGGTCATTTCACCGGTGCACGTATGACGGTAAAAGTGGGCGATAATGCCGGTTTCACGCATTATAAACTGGCCTTCGAAAGCCAGGCCAGCTTCCACTTTTCGCACAACGATCTGGTAATCGGGCGTGATTCCCGTGTTTCCAGCCACAGTTTCCTGCTCGGTGCGGGCCTGACCCGTAATAACACCAGTGCGCAACTGAACGGTGAAAACAGCGATCTGAACATCAACAGTCTGGTATTGCCTGTTGATTCTGAAATTGCTGATACCCGTACTTACCTGGAACACAACAAAGGTTATTGCAATAGTAATCAGTTGCATAAAGTGATCGTGAACGATCGTGCAAAAGCGATTTTCAACGGCATGATCAAGGTGGCGCAGCACGCTCTGAAAACCGACGGCAAAATGACCAACAACAACCTGTTGCTGGGCAAGCACACTGAAGTTGATACCAAACCTCAGCTTGAAATATATGCCGATGACGTGAAATGTAGCCATGGTGCCACTGTGGGTCGTATCGACGACGAACAGCTTTTCTATCTGCGTACCCGTGGGATCAGCGGCCAGGATGCTCAGCAAATGATCATCTTTGCGTTTGCTGCTGAACTGACGGAAGCCATTGAGAATGAAACCCTGCGTGAAGTCGTGATTGCCCGAATTGCAGGCCGACTCAATCGAGGTGCGTAATGAGTTTTCCACTGGAAAGAGTACGTAGCGATTTCCCTGTGCTGAGCCGTGAAGTTAACGGCCAGCCGCTGGCTTATCTGGACAGTGCGGCCAGCGCACAGAAACCGCGTCAGGTTATTGACCGTGAGATGTCTTTCTTCGAACAGGGTTATGCTGCGGTTCACCGCGGCATTCATACGATGAGTGCGGAAGCGACTGAGCAGATGGAAAACGTCCGCACGCAGGCCGCAAAATTCATGAATGCTGCGTCGGCAGAAGAGATTGTTTTCGTAAAAGGTTCGACGGAAGCCATTAATCTGGTCGCAAATACCTGGGGACGCGAGTTTTTGCAGCCCGGCGACCACATTATTCTGACCGAAATGGAGCACCACGCTAACATCGTTCCCTGGCAGATGCTGGCGAAAGAGCGCGACCTGCATATCGACGTCTGGCACCTGACAGCGGAAGGCGAACTGGATTTATCACAGTTTGAAAAGCTGATTACGCCACGCACTAAACTGCTGACGCTGGCACATGTTTCCAATGTGCTGGGCACCGTTAACCCGATTGAGAAAATCATTCCTCAGGCGAAAGCTGCCGGTCTGACCGTTCTGGTCGATGGCGCACAGGCAGTCATGCACCATGCGGTGGACGTTCAGGCGCTGGGCTGTGATTTCTATGTCTGGTCCGGGCACAAGCTTTACGGGCCAACGGGCATTGGCATTCTTTATGGTCGTAAGGAATTGCTCGATCAGATGCCTCCATGGGAAGGTGGCGGCTCAATGATTAAGCACGTCAGTCTGACCGAAGGAACCACCTTTGCAGCGGCACCGTGGCGCTTTGAAGCGGGCACGCCAAACACCGGCGGTATCATGGGGTTGGGCGCAGCGATGGACTATGTCACCGACCTGGGGCTGGAGAATATCCACGCTTATGAGCAGGAGCTGATGAGCTATGCGCTTGAAGCGATGGCGCAGGTGCCTGACATCCAGATCTACGGCCCGGCAACGCGCGCTGGCGTGATTGCGTTTAATCTCGGTAAACACCATGCCTACGACGTGGGCAGTTTCCTCGACCAATACGGTATTGCAATCCGCACCGGTCATCACTGCGCGATGCCATTAATGTCCTTCTACGGTGTTCCGGCTATGTGCCGCGCCTCACTGGCGATGTACAATACCCGTGAAGAAGTCGACCGGTTGGTCGCAGGATTGCAACGTATTCACCGGCTGTTGGGTTAATCCTGACTGCCCTGAGCAGGACGTCGTTATGGCTTTGCCAGATAAAAATAAGTTAGTCAGAAATTTTGCCCGATGCCCGAATTGGGAAGAAAAGTATCTGTATGTGATTGAACTGGGCGGCCAGCTGGCTGCTATGCCTGAAGAACATCGTCAGGACAAAAATCTGATTGCGGGCTGCCAGAGCCAGGTTTGGATCGTGATGCGCATGGATGAAACGGGCGCGCTGACCTTTGAAGGTGACAGTGATGCCGCTATCGTGAAAGGTCTGGTGGCTATCGTATTCAGCCTGTATCAGGGCTTAACACCGCGTGATGTTGTGGAACTGGATGTGCGTCCGTTCTTCTCTGAGCTTGAGCTCAGCCAGCATCTGACGCCTTCCCGCTCTCAGGGGCTGGAAGCCATGATTCGTTCCATCCGTGCAAAAGCGGCTGAGCTGGCCTAAGCCGGTTCCTGCGCGACACCTTTGCTCATTAGGAATTGTCTGCTAATGAGCAAAGTCATTTCTTCACTTCTCCCTGTCTGAACTCATTTACTCCTGATTTTTCAACCCACTATCTTCTGTGTATTCCCCTGCATTTGCGTAAGGTAACTTTCTGATTTTCTGTGGTTTGATTGCCACCCGATTCTGCGCTGCTAGTATTATCAGACGAGATAATTGTCTTGCTTCAGATGGTCTGAATGCGAGCCGAAAAAGGACTGAGTATGAGACGCGCATTACCCCTTCTGGCAATGTTGGTTGGCACATTTCTGACAACACATTCCATGACCGCAGGTGCAGCAGAATACCCTTTGCCGCCGGACAACAGCCGCCTGATTGGCGAAAACACGACGTATGTCGTGCCCAATGACGGTAAACCTTTAGAAGACGTGGCGGCTAAATACCAAATCGGGCTGATTGCGATGCTGGAAGCGAACCCGGGTACAGACCCGTATTTGCCGAAAGCGGGAACTGTGCTGACCATTCCTTCGCAAATGCTCCTGCCGGATACCAAGCGTGAAGGGATCGTCGTGAACCTCGCAGAACTGCGTCTTTACTACTATCCGAAGGGTGAAGATAAAGTCATTGTTTATCCGATTGGTATTGGCCAGTTAGGCCGTAACACCCCTGAAATGGTGACGTCAGTAAGCCAGAAGATACCGAATCCGACCTGGACGCCAACGGCCAACATCCGCAAAGCCTACCTGAAAGACGGCATCACGTTGCCGGGTATGGTTCCTGCGGGGCCAGATAACCCGATGGGGCTGTTTGCAATGCGTCTTTCTGCCGGTACCGGGCAGTATCTGATCCACGGGACGAATGCTAATTTCGGTATCGGCATGCGCGTCAGTTCCGGTTGTATCCGCTTGCGTCCGGATGATATCGAAGCGCTGTTTAATTCCGTGCCAAAAGGCACCCGCGTCCAGATAGTCAATCAGCCCATCAAGTTTGACGTTGAGCCGGATGGCAAACGTTACATCGAAGTACATCAGCCGTTGTCGCATACCGAGAAGGACGATCCGCAAACTAAACCTATTCTTCTGACGGCTGCGATGAAAAAATTCATCAAAAGCGATGATACCAATGCAGAGATTGTAAAAGAGGCTATCAGGCGCCGTTCAGGGATGCCTGTTGTGGTCAGTGTGGGTGATAAAGCGACGGATATGCCCCCGGCAGCGAATGCGCCGCAAACTGTGTCTGCGGATACACCCGCAGTTACGACGGCAAGTACGCAGTAACGTTATACAGAAACGTTTAAGAAGCGATTTTCCCAAAAGGAGCCAATATGGCTCCTTTATTGTTTCCGAAGCTCAGGAGGAGGCGTACAAGGCGTAAAATGGGAAAGAGAACAGGAGGGGATATTCAGGAAACGGAAAAGGAAGAGTAGGGAACATGCCGGAATGACAGGCAAAAAAAATGGCGCACTGAGTGCGCCATTGAACTAGAGAAGTAAATATTACTTCTTGTAAGCGTGAGCTTGGTTGTCCAGACGTTGGTTAGCGCGAGCTGCATCGTCTTTAGCTGCTTGAACGTCAGAACGGATTGCGTTCACGTCGTTGCTCAGTTGGTCAACTTTAGAGTTCAGAGTAGAAACGTCTGAAGACAGTTGATCGATTTTAGCGTTGCTTGAACAACCAGCCAGCATAGTTGAAGCCAGGATTACAGCGCCCAGTACCAGTTTAGTGCGATTCATTATAAAACCCTCTAGATTAAGTTAATCTCCATGTAGCGTTACAAGTATTACACAAACTATTTTCTAATGAGAATAATTTTTTGCCGGTAAACGCTATATTTTGATCGTTCGCTCAAAGAAGCATCTTTTTTTACGAAAAAGTTAAAAATTGCAGCGAAAACAGCCTTATTCCATGGGACTTATCCCAATTTTGCTGCTACTGCTTTTAGCACTTTTTAAGTAAGAAGAGCCTTTTTGAAGAAATAGACGCTGCATTATGCAACGTCTATTAATGCCTTGGGTCACGTTTCTAATTAAACAACATGCACCGAAGAAGTATTGGTTGTGCCGCTTTGTACCAGCGCGCCAGAAACCATCACAACGATATCGCCTTTCTGAGCCAGACCACTTTCGATCGCAGCTTCTTTACCGATACGGTAGAAATCATCAGTAGAGGCAATTTCTTTTACCAGCTGAGTGACAACACCTTTGGTGAGGATCAACTGACGGGCAGTGATTTCATTAGTGGTCAGAGCCAGGATAGTGGCGTGCGGGAAGTATTTACGCACAGCTTTAGCAGATTTACCACCGCTGGTTGCAACAACGATCAACGGAGCATCCAGTTTTTCTGCGGTTTCTACAGCGCCACGGCAAACAGCTTCGGTGATACGCAGCTTACGGTTTTCATTCTGGCCATCGATACGGCTCTGCATCACACGGTCAGTACGGTCGCAAATGGTAGCCATGATGGTTACAGCTTCCAGCGGGTATTTACCTTTCGCACTTTCACCAGACAGCATAACGGCATCGGTACCGTCGATGATGGCGTTAGCGACGTCGCCGGCTTCTGCGCGGGTAGGGCGTGGGTTTTTGATCATGGAATCGAGCATCTGCGTTGCGGTGATGACCACTTTGCGTGCGCGGTTACATTTTTCAATCATCATCTTCTGCGCGAAGATAACTTCTTCAACAGGGATTTCAACGCCGAGGTCACCACGAGCAACCATGATGCCGTCTGAAGCTTCGAGGATTTCGTCGAAGTTGTTCAGGCCTTCCTGGTTTTCGATTTTGGAGATGATCTGGATGTGTTCGCCACCGTGTGCTTTCAGGTGTTCACGGATTTCCAGAACGTCAGAACGTTTACGGATGAAGGAAGCGGCGACGAAATCAACGCCTTGCTCACAACCGAAGATCAGGTCACGTTTGTCTTTTTCAGCCAGCGCTGGCAGTGCGATAGAAACGCCCGGCAGGTTAACGCCTTTGTTTTCGCCCAGGTCGCCGTTGTTCAGCACTTTACAGGTCACTTCAGTTTCAGTGACGTTAGTGACTTCCATGCCGATCAGACCATCGTCGACCAGAATGGTGTTACCAATTTTCAGGTCAGCAGCGAAACCCTGATAGGTCACAGCAACACGTTCGGTGTTACCAATAACGCTCTGATCGGTAGTGAAGGTATAAGTCTGACCCGCAACCAGGGAAGCGTCTTTGCCGCCTTCCAGTTTCATGGTACGGATTTCTGGACCTTTGGTGTCCAGCAGGATTGCTGCTTTATGACCGGTTTTAGCCATAACATTGCGGATATTCTGGATGCGCTGACCGTGCTCTTCGTAATCACCGTGAGAGAAGTTCAGACGCATAACGTTCATGCCTGCATCAAGCAGTTTGGTCAGCATTTCTTCGGATTCGGTTTTCGGCCCGATGGTACAAACAATTTTGGTCTTTTTCATGACGATTTTATCTACAAGTTGTGATGGATTGGAAAAGTGTTTGCCTGACAGCATGGCTGCCCGCGCGGAATTGAGGTGTTGCCTGGTTGAATCAAATCATTACTAAGCGTAGAAGACTGTGAAAGGAATGGTGTATTAAGTTCAGCCAAAGCATAGCGATTTGTGCGATTTATCATCGCTACTGGAGTGGTCACGCTTTTATAAGTGCGATATCGACAGATCAAGGGGCTGAAACCATTCAATCGAAGAGACGATGCGTATTATAGGGGGGAACGGGGCGGGAAACCAAATAAAAAACGTGATGCTGCGCAAGCTTAGGGCAGATGACAGAGCTTTGTTGCGCAATTATCCAAAGCGGGCAGAGCAAAAACCCGAAGGCATAACAGTTTCGTCACGGTACCTTCGAAAATGCCACATTTGAGAAATAATCTTAAAAAAATACAAACGGATGACGGCGGAGCGATTTAAAACTCAGAAGTATGGTGAACGGATAATTCAAATCAGATTTATTCAGAAAGTGGAGTGTTCAGGGAAAGTTTAAGACAGCAGGAGGAGAGAGAACGTTGCTTTGGTGCGTCCGAGTGGACTCGAACCACCGACCCCCACCATGTCAAGGTGGTGCTCTAACCAACTGAGCTACGGACGCACAATGTGCAACGGTAAAGCTTTGAAGAAGAATGGTGCGTCCGAGTGGACTCGAACCACCGACCCCCACCATGTCAAGGTGGTGCTCTAACCAACTGAGCTACGGACGCATCGTTTTCTTCGGTGTCAGCCAGTGTCGGCGACGGGGACGAATATTAGCGACCTCTCTGAATGCTGGCAAGGGAAAAAAGACATTTTACTGTCATATTGTGAGTGATTGCCGAGCGAATGCGCATTGCGTTGTTTTTTTAGGCATAACGGCCGGTCAGATGACGAAATTTTCCGCGCGCTGCATCACATTTGCCGCGCGCGGAATTTCAAACCATGCAATCCCAAATCAGATCAGCGGCCTGCTTTTTGTAAAATAGTAAATGAGGGTTGTTTTTGTAACCAGCGCATACGAAACGTCATCATGACCGCCGCAAAAGTCAGACCCAGAATGAAGCCGCACCAGAATCCGCTTGGCCCCATTTGCGGCACCAGCAGATCAGTCAGCCCGAGCACATAGCCCACCGGCAATCCCAGCACCCAATACGCGACAAACGTAATATAGAAGATCGAACGCGTATCTTTATATCCGCGCAGTACGCCGCTGCCGATCACCTGAATTGCATCTGAAATCTGGAACAGTGCGGCAAATATCAGCAGGTGAGACGCAAGCGTCACCACTTCGACATTGTCATTATAAAGTGACGCGATATGTTCACGGAAAATGATGGCGGCCATGCTTGTACAACAGGCCATCATAATGCCGGTCAGAATACTGGTGTAAGCCGCCACTTTGGCGCCTTCTACCGAAGATTCACCGAGCCGCGAGCCAACGCGGATCGTCGCAGCAACGCCCAGCGAAAGGGGGATCACAAACATCAGTGAGCCGACATTAAGTGCGATCTGATGGCTGGCGACGGCCACGATACCTAGCGGTGAAACCAGCAGCGCGACAATCGCAAACAGCGTCACTTCAAAGAACAGCGCCAGCGCAATTGGCATCCCGAGCTGAATCAGACGGCGCAGCGTCGGCCAGTCAGGTTTTGCAAAGCGGGAAGGGGCAACGATATCGCGCATCGTATAATTGCGGCGCACGTAAAATCGCATCATGAAGAACATGACCCAGTAAACCGTGCCGGTTGCCACACCACAACCCACGCCGCCGAGGGCCGGCGCGCCAAATTTCCCGTAGATGAAAATGTAGTTAACGGGAATATTCACCAGCAGCCCTATAAACCCGAAGACCATACCGGGTTTTGTTTTTGACAAGCCTTCGCACTGATCGCGCAATACCTGAAAGAATAAATAGCCCGGCGCACCCCACATGATGGCGTGCAAATATCCGACAGCTTTTTCTCTCAGTTCAGGATCGATGTTGTGCATCAGGCCGATGAGATGATCACATTGGGACAAGACGACGATGATCAGCACGGAAACGCCGGAAGCCAGCCAGAATCCCTGCTGGATCTGATGGCCGATTTTTTCGCGGCGACCGGCGCCGTTCAGATGAGCAACCGTGGGCGTCAGTGAAAGTAATAAACCATGGCCGAATAGAATCGCGGGCAGCCAGATGGAGGTGCCGACGGCAACTGCAGCCATATCGGTGGCACTGACTGAACCGGCCATAATGGTATCGACAACGCCCATGGCGGTCTGAGCGACCTGCGCAAGGATGACCGGGATCGCAAGCGCCAACAATACCCGCGCCTCTGCAAGGTACTTCTGCACTGATACACCTTTTTTGTTGATTATATTGAATAAAAAACGCCACGCGTGACGGCATTTAAGAGCGGAAAATAGCCAGAAGATTGTACATCTTCAATATTTTTAAGCAAACAATGCTGTTAATGACCGGTTAAATAATGAAATCCGTCAATACCAGACTATTTTTGTCCGCAGAGATTTGGCTTTCATTTAATTCTGCGGCAAACTGACCTTAGCGTCGTCTTAATACAGCAGATTTAAACATTGAGGAATAGGCTATGTTTACCGGAATAGTTCAGGGAACCGGAACGGTCGTGTCCATTGACGAAAAACCGAATTTCCGTACCCATGTAGTGCGCCTGCCTGAGGATATGCTTGATAACCTCCAGTTGGGGGCTTCTGTCGCGCACAACGGTTGTTGTCTGACTGTCACAGAAGTAAAGGGGAATTTAGTCAGTTTCGATCTGATGAAAGAAACCCTGCGTCTGACCAATCTCGGCGATCTGAATGTTGGCGATCAGGTCAATCTGGAGCGCGCTGCGCGTTTTAATGACGAAATTGGCGGGCATTTAATGTCCGGACATATTATTTGTACTGCCGAAGTGGCGAAGATTTTGACGTCAGAAAATAACCGTCAAATCTGGTTCCGCATGCCGCATGAAGATTTAATGAAATATGTTTTACATAAAGGGTATATCGGGATTGATGGTATCAGCCTGACCATCGGGGAGGTGACCCGCACCCGTTTTTGTGTGCATTTAATTCCTGAAACGCTGCAAAGAACCACGCTGGGCACTAAGCGTCTCGGGGATAAAATTAATATTGAAATTGATCCGCAAACGCAGGCCATCGTCGATACGGTTGAACGTGTGCTGGCCAGCCGCGAAGCCGCAATCGCCACTGCGCAGGCGATGAACGAAAAGGCTGAATAAACATTTTCAGCACGTGCGTTAACAGGAACCAAAAAGAAAAACCAAAAAAAAACCGGACATGAACGTCCGGTTTTTTGCTTTTAAAGCGTGTTAAAAGAATTCAGCGAATTAGCGCGGCACGCGCATCCCGCCATCCACACCTTCAGGGCTGAACACAACTTGCCAGAGCTGAATATCACGGGCTCTGAAAGCACCTGCACAGGCATTCAGATAATAGGTGAACATCCGGTGAAAGCGGTCGCCGTAGCGCTCTGCCAGTTCAGGCCAGTGTTTCTGGAAACGTTCATTCCAGGCCATCAGAGTACGATCATAATCTGCGCCGATATTGTGCCAGTCTTCCATCACAAATAATGATTCGCTGTTTCGAGCAATTTGCTGGACAGACGGCAGGCAGCCGTTTGGAAAGATATATTTATCTATCCACGGATCGACACTCAGATCTGTTTTGTTAGAACCGATGGTGTGCAGCAGGAAAATGCCGTCAGGTTTGATGTTACGTCGGGCGACATTAAAGTAGGTCTCATAATTTTTGGGACCCACATGCTCGAACATACCGACGGAAACAACACGGTCGAACTGATCGTTAAGATCGCGGTAATCCTGAAGCAAAATGGTGACGTCCAGGCCTTCGCAGCGTTTCTGGGCCAGCTTTTGTTGCTCGGCAGAAATCGTAACGCCAACTACGCTGACGCCATAATTGCGGGCTGCAAACTCAGATAATCCACCCCAGCCGCAGCCGATATCGAGCAAACGCTGGCCCGGTTTCAGTTGCAGTTTATCGCAGATCATTTTGAGCTTAGCTTCCTGCGCTTCTTCAAGCGTCGTGGCATCTTTCCAGTAGCCGCAGGAATATTGCATATACGGGTCGAGCATCAGGGTAAATAAATCATTGCCCAAATCGTAATGTTCTTTCCCGACGATCCACGCCCGTTTACGGGACTGCAGATTGGTGAGGCGTGCTGCTGCGATACGTAGTGTGTCTTTAAAATGGTGGGGGAGTTTATTTTCCAAACCGGCACGGAGAACGCGCTGGAAAAATATATCAAGGCGCTCGCATTCCCACCAACCATCCATATAACTTTCACCCAGACCCAAAGAACCTTCCTGTAAAACACGCTTGAAGAAGTCAGTGTTTTTTACTTTAAGGTCGAAAGGGCGATTACCGTTAACCTGGATGTCTGCCGTAGCCAGCATTTCACTGACTATCCGATACCACTGATTGTCCTGAATGCTTTGGTCTTCTATACACGATGAACTCATAGCTTCTCCATCACTTTCTCTTCTGACTTATTAACCTGCCGGGAAAAGCAAAGGCTATTTTTGCAGGTCTTTATGAGAACAGACGACTTGCGCCACGTCCGATATTCGACACCAACAGAGGAAATTAGAAGAACGCCTGCACACAAAATGTGGGCAGGAAAATCATCCTTGAAAAACGAACCAGAATAAATAGTGTGACGCGAACCTCGCGCCGACGCTAACTATGTAATAAAAGTATTGTAAAAATGCTATTTTATTGGGTTCAGTTGAGTATAGGCTCGCTGGCTGGCATTCTCAATAGTTAATCACTACGAATGTAAATGTCCATTAAGTGATTGTTACTTAAAGTCATTATCACTATTAGTTTGCATTCCGTGCCTGCTGTTTCTGCACCGGTTCCTGTTCACCGGATTGCACTTCTTCCTGACGCAGTGACAGCCAGCGGCCTAAAACTACCAACAGTAGTGTAGACAGCATCGTGGTGACTGTCGCCATGAGTGGTTGCACAATAAATGCGGAAACCAGCAAACTCGCGAGGAAACATAGACCCAACTGCAGTGTATTTTGCAACGCCGCGGCCTTACCTGTATTAGCAGGAAATGGCATTAATGCATTTGCGACGACAATGGGATAAATCGCGCCATTCACCAAAGCCATCAGGCAGAACGGAATTAACAGACTCACCAGACTCGCATCAGTAAATATAGCCACGCCGAACAAACCCGCCACACTGACGCCATAACCTGCCAGCAGCCACGGCAGGATCTTATTCCCATCCGTTTTGCTGATCAGCACACGACACCCAAAACCGCCCAGAAGGAAAGCAATGGTCTGTGGAACATAGCTCAGGCCAATCACACCCGGCGAATACCCCATGTCGCTGAGAATAAACGGGGAACCGGTCAGCCACGCGAAAAAGCCGGCAGAGCAGGCGGCATAAATCATCACGTTACCGCTGTAAAACCGGGAAGCGAGAAGTTTCGCGAAACCGGTTTTATCAGCAGGAGCATGAACCTCTGGCGCATTTTCGCGCAGTGTGGACGTGGTGATAAGCAAGATAACGGCTACGGCGGTCAGCAGAACGAAAATCGCTTCCCAGTCAAAATGGTTGAGAACCCAGGCGCCCAGCAAAGGTGCCAGAGCAGGGGAAAGCGCAACCAGTGGCATGATGCTGGCAAAGGTTTTTTTAGCAACATCGGCAGAAAAGCGATCTACCACCAGCGCCTGCCAGGTGACGGCGGCGGCACAGACGCCGACAGCTTGCAGGAAACGCAGCGCCAGCAGGGCGCGGACATTCTCAACCCATAGCACGCCCAGACAACCGACGACAAAGAGCGCTAAGCCAATCAGCAATACCGGCTTGCGGCCAATCTTGTCGGACAATGGCCCCCACAACAGCTGACCGATGGCAAAGCCGCCAAGGAAAATACTCAGGCTGGCGCTGATCATGCCCGGGCTGGTCATCAGGCTGCTTTGCATCGCGCTGAAGGCCGGAAGGTACATATCGGTCGCTAAAAAGCCAAGCATGCTCAGCCCGGCAAGATAGAGCATAAATCCAAGTGAGGGTTTCATTATTGTCTCTTTAATTTATTTATTGCAGATGATTTGACGCGGAAATCGTATCGGATGCGGAGTTTAACGCTTTGATAACAGGCTTGTGAAACGCTAATATTTGCAATCTGCTATCAAAAATATTGAAGGCTAAACGATGTGGTCAGAATATGCTCTTGAAGTGGTCGATGCCGTCGCCCGAACAGGCAGTTTTAGCGCTGCCGCGCAGGACTTGCACCGGGTTCCTTCTGCCATCAGCTACACCGTTCGCCAGCTTGAACAATGGCTGGCCGTTCCGTTGTTTGAACGCAGACATCGCGACGTTATTCTGACTCCTGCCGGTAAAGTTTTTGTCGACGAAGCGCGGGTTCTGACAAAAAAAATGATAGCGACCCGCCGCCAGTGTCAGCAGGTCGCCAATGGCTGGCGCGGAGAATTACGGGTTGCCGTTGACCGTATCGTTAAACCTGCGCGGACACGGCGGCTGGTGCTGGATTTCTATCGCCATTTCCCTGATACCGAACTCATCATTCATTCGGAAGTCTTTAACGGTGTCTGGGACGCGCTGGTCGACGGGCGGGCGGATGTCGCCATCGGCGCGACGCGGGCGATCCCCGTCGGTGGACGGTTCAATTTCCGCGATATGGGTTTTATGGACTGGCATTGTGTGGTCAGCGCGCAACATCCGCTGGCCCAGACGCAGGGAATACTGAGTGACGATCAGTTACGGCCTTATCCGGCGCTTTGCCTGGAAGATACATCGCGTACATTGCCGAAACGCGATACCTGGACGCTGGATAACCAGCGGCGGCTGGTGGTTCCCGACTGGACGTGTGCATTGGAATGTCTGAACGAAGGTTTATGTGTTGGCATGATGCCGGTTCACCGCGTGACACCCTTGATTGAACAGCAAAAATTACAGGTACTGTCGCTGGAAAATACCTTTCCGGACAGCCCGTGCTGCCTGACGTGGGATCAGAGCAATCCGTCGCCTTCGCTGGCGTGGCTGCTGGAATACATGGGAGACACGGAAACGATGAACCGGGAATGGTTGCGCGACTGACAAAAAAACGCCTGTGGCACAGGCGTTTATTGAAAGTTAACGGCGGTAATCGCGGTACGGGCCGTCGGCCACGGAACGGCGCTCAACCAGTTTGGGATGCACTTCAATGGTCTGCGACTCTTCGCGTTTGCTGATAATTCTGTCCAGCAGCATGGTAAAGGCCATTTCGCCCAGACGTTCTTTTGGCTGATGAACTGTCGTCAGTGCCGGTGAGAAATAGCGCGCGTTACGCACGTTATCATAGCCAATCACGGAAATATCCTGCGGTACGCGCAGGCCCAGTTCATCGGCGGCACAGATTGCCCCCATCGCCATCACGTCACCGCCACAGAATACAGCCGTCGGGCGGTTTTTCTGCATCAGAATTTTGTGCATGGCCTGATAGCCCGATTCCGGCTCAAAGTCGCCCTGAACGACCCATTCTTCACGAAGAGGAATATTGGCTTCCGTCAGTGCTTTCACAAAGCCCTGGAAACGGCCGCCGCCGGTGTTTCGCGCCAGTTGCCCAGGGATCACGCCGATATCGCGATGACCGCGTTCAATCAGATAACGTCCGGCCATATAGCCGCCTTCAAACGCGTTATCGATAATGCTGTCGGTGAAATTCTTACGCGCTTCGCCCCAGTCCATCACAACCATCGGGATAGAGCGGTATTCTTCAAGCATATTCAGCAATTCGTCCGGATACTCCGCGCACATCACAAGTAAACCGTCGACGCGTTTTTGCGCCAGCATTTGCAGGTAGGCCTGTTGCTTCTCCAGATTATTGTGTGAGTTACACAAAATCAGCGTATAGCCTTTTGAGAAACAGCTGTTCTCCACGGCCTCAATCACTTCGGCGAAGTAGGGCGCTTCACTGGACGTTGCCAGCAGACCGATTGTTTTGGTGTTATTGACCTTCAGGCTACGTGCCACAGCGCTGGGAGAATAGTGCAACTCTTTGATTGCAAGGAGAACCGCGGCTCGGGTTTCTTCGGCGACGAAACGGGTTTTATTGATGACGTGCGACACGGTTGTGGTGGAAACGCCAGCGCGCTTTGCGACATCTTTAATCGTTGCCATGTAAAAAATGACTCCTGTGCTCACGTGTTTCAGCACGTTAGCATTATGTTAATCGTTTGCTTGCGTGGATTTAACTGCTGACTTCGAAAAGGGCAGTGAAATCGTTGGGTGGATTCTTCAGAGTGAGGCGTGAAATGCTCTCGGGTGAAATCGACCGGCACACAGGCGTGGTAACCGACAATTTTCACTTATAATGCAGGAAAGTGGAAGTAAAATTGTCATGAACCTGGTGTCATTCAGCACAAGATTTTCAATGCGAATTATGAGAAAATGCGTTGGCACACATTCAGTGTGGCTATACGAACGCCACAATTTGATCCGTAAGGGGGTTTAATGGACAGCAACCTGAAATTTTCTTTGATCACTACGGTCTGCGCTTTGCTCGTGATTATTGCTTTCAGTTTCACCGCAGTGATGAACTGATTTGCGCGAAAGCCGCAATAAAAAGGGCGATTACCTATAACAGGAATCGCCCTTTTCAATTTTACGCAGTCACCCATTCCGCCGATACTCTTCCCTGCAGAAACTCTTCGTTAAATGCTATTCAATGGCTGATTAGCGAAACTTCAGACTTAACGAATTGTTTATTATCGGATCGTCTTAGGGGTCATTACCCGTCGTGCGCCTACATAATGATCTTGCCAGTAATCGTCACCCAGTGAGGTGATCTTAATGTCTTCGCCGGTGCGCGGTGACTGGATAAACTTCCCGTTTCCTACGTAAACACCGACATGGTCTGCGGCGCCGCGGTTATTAATCCGGAAGAAAACCAGATCGCCGGATTCTAATTCACCCCGTTTGACCGGGGCCGCATCGCGCAAGTGGTACATTTCATTCGCTGTGCGGGGCATTTTAATACGGATCAAATCTTTGTATGCGTAGTAAACCAGTCCGCTGCAATCGAAACCTGTATTCGGTGACGTTCCGCCCCAGCGGTAAGGTTTGCCGACCTGGTGCATCAGCTTGGTCATCGCGGTTTGTTGTGCGTGCTGATAACGTTTCTTGTGTGTTGCGCTGAGCGTTATCGGTTTACTGTCTTCTTCACGTAACTTTTTGCCTTTGCGGTGGCGGCCATACGCTTCTTTTTTACTGGCCTTTTCACTGCTGTTTTTAGCGAGAGAGCGGTTTTTCGTTTCCTTCCCTGCTTTCGCCTCGGCCCGGGTTGTCTTGAGTGTTTTTTCTTTTTTACTCTCGGCCCGCGTCGTTTTTACTGTTTTTTCAGAAGACGTCTTTCGCTTAACCAGTTCGGTGCTTTTGACTTTCTTCTTCGAATTTTTTTCCTGAGTTTTAGGTTCTGAAACCGGCGCGACTTTGGTTTTCTTGCTGGTTTTCGCGGCTGCCGTTTTTCGCTTTCGGCGTTCTTCCGGCGTGACCTGGTTAACATGACTCTTTCGCTGGTCGGCCGCGACACGAGTCTGTGGCGACGCATGAGCCATATTCAGAAACAGCTGGGTAAAGAGCAGCACAAAAAGCGTGAACAGTAAGCGCATAGCTTCGTTACCATGAGTGGTAGGGTTAAACATCAGGGATGTCAGAGTATTGCCTAAAAGAACGAGACAAAAAAGCACGAATTGCCTCGATTCTAGATCATATTGTGAGAAAAAGTTAATAGCTTTTTTTATGTCGAAATAACCGCCATTTTTAGTCAAAAAAATAACCACTTTTCATCATGTTATTATTTAAGTTAAAGAATGGGATTTTGCAAATCTGACATTATCGTGGAACGGCAAAAATGTTATTCTCGATGAATCTTTAAATATGTGAACCTGAACGCAAGCGCAGAAGATTGTTTAGCGAAATGCCAGTATTGAGAAAGACCCCACAAAAATTGGCGTTTTTATCTGGTGGCAGCCATCGTTACAATAGAAAGCATTGTGATTGCACACCGTCTCTGTGTGCTGCGCGTGAAGAGTAATGACCGTGACAGCCTGTACCGGCTTGAGGAAGCAAGAAATGACCACTCCAACGATTGAAAAAATTCAGAAGCAAGTTTCTGAAAACCCGATTCTGCTGTACATGAAAGGTTCTCCAAAACTGCCAAGCTGCGGTTTTTCAGCACAGGCTGTTCAGGCGCTGTCTGCGTGTGGCGAGCGTTTCGCTTACGTTGATATCCTGCAGAACCCGGATATTCGTGCTGAGATGCCAAAATTTGCTAACTGGCCAACGTTCCCGCAGCTGTGGGTTGATGGTGAGCTGGTTGGCGGTTGCGACATCGTGGTTGAGATGTTCCAGCGCGGTGAACTGCAACAGCTGATCAAAGAAACGGCTGAGAAATACAAATCCTCTGAAGAGTAATTCAGGGCGATTCAGAAATACCGGCAGCCTGACCCGGGGTTACCGGTAAAAAAAGAGCGACATTATGTCGCTCTTTTTATTTGTCATTTCGACTGCATGAAAGCCGCGAAAATTATTGCTGATTTTCTTCCGGTGCTTCTTCCACTTCGTTTTCATCCGCAGACAGTGCCAGCGGCCAGCCGCCGAGGCGTTTCCAGCGATTCACCAGCTCGCAAAACAGTTCTGCTGTGCGTTCAGTGTCGTACAGGGCGGAATGCGCCTGACTGCTGTCAAACACGATACCGGCGCTGATACAGGCCTTCGCCAGCACGGTTTGCCCGAGCACCAGCCCGCTTAACGCGGCGGTATCAAAGGTGGCAAACGGATGGAAAGGATTGCGTTTTAGCCCCGCACGTTCGGCAGCGGCCATCAGGAAACTGTGGTCAAAATTGGCGTTATGCGCCACGATAATCGCCCTGTTACAGTTCTGTTCTTTCATCCCTTTGCGGATAACTTTGAAAATCTCGTGCAGCGCTTCGTATTCACTGACCGCACCACGCAACGGGTTGGTCGGATCAATACCGTTGAAAGCCAGCGCTTCCGGCACCAGCACCGAGCCTTCGAAAGGCTCAACGTGGAAGTGTACGGTCTCGTCGCTTTGCAGCCAGCCGTCCTCATCCATTTTCAGCGTGATCGCGGCAATTTCCAGCAGGGCATCAGTTTTGGCATTAAATCCGGCGGTTTCCACATCAATCACCACGGGATAAAAACCACGAAAACGACCTTTCAGGGCGTTAATGTCACTATTCTCGGCCATTAGCTTCTTAATCTTCATCGAATTCAGCGCGCATTATGACAAATTTTGTCACCCGTTACAGGGGCACGGAGAAATTGGCAATAAAAAAGGGCGCATCAGCGCCCCTGTCAGCGGTTAAGGCCATTATTGCAAAGGATTAATTTCCCAGACCCTGACCGGCATGTTTTGATTCGATCAATTCAATTTTGTAGCCATCCGGATCTTCCACGAACGCGATGATGGTTGAACCGCCTTTAACCGGGCCCGCTTCACGCGTCACTTTACCGCCCGCATTACGGATGTCTTCGCAAGTTTGCGCAACGTTATCTACGCCCAGCGCGATGTGACCATAGGCGGTACCGATGTCGTAGCTGTCTACGCCCCAGTTGTAGGTCAGCTCGATCACGGCGCCTTCACTTTCTTCGGTGTAACCCACGAAGGCCAGTGAATATTTGTACTCTGTATTTTCGCTGGTACGCAGCAGTCGCATGCCTAAAACGTCGGTATAAAAGCTGATTGAACGCGGCAGATCGCCGACGCGAAGCATGGTATGGAGTAAACGCATAATTTCCTCTTTATTCGCAGCATGATGATTATTATTTCAAGCCTAACTGATAGTGACCGTTTTGTCCGTAAAACGGCAATCAGTTGCTGAATGACTGACCAAAAAAAGCGGCAACCGGAGGGCATCGGCTGCCGCAAAGAAGGTGTAAAAATTAATTATTGATTACAGCGTTGGGTAATCGGTATAGCCCTGAGCACCGCCGCCGTAGAAGGTTTCAGGTTTTGGTTCATTGAGTGGCGCATGTGATTTCAGGCGCTCGACCAGATCCGGGTTGGCGATGTAGCTGCGGCCAAACGCCACGGCATCGATGTAACCTTTTTCGATCAGCTCTTCGCCTTTTTCTGCGGTATACGCACCGGCACCGACAATCACGCCCTGATAATGCGCGCGGATCACTTCGCGGAATTCTGTGGTGTAAGGTTTGCCGCCCGCCCAGTCAGGTTCTGAAATGTGCAGGTAGGCCAGTTTACGTTTGTTAAGTTCATCTAGCAGATAGATTGCCGCTTCTTCCTGATCCTGACCGTTGTCGAGGCCGTTGAACGGGCCCATCGGGGAAATACGGATACCGACGCGATCAGCTCCGATGGCGTCAATGGCGGCGTCTACCACTTCGAGCGTCAGGCGCGTACGGTTTTCAATGCTGCCGCCGTACTGGTCTTCACGCAGGTTAGAGGCCGGAGACATGAACTGGTGCAACAGATAACCGTGCGCCGCGTGCAGTTCGATGTAATCAAAACCGGCTTCTGCTGAACAGGCTGCTGCGTGACGGAAATCATTCACAATGCCTGGGATTTCACTCAGATCCAGCGCGCGCGGTGTCGGGCAATCGACGCGAATGGCGTGGCCTTGCTCATCACGCAGGCTGGTACGCGTATTAGGATTGACCGCTGAGGGCGCAACCGGCGTCTGGTTGTCCGGCTGAACGCTGTTGTGCGAAATGCGGCCGGTGTGCCAAAGCTGTACGGCGATGTGGCCGTTTTTCTGATGCACGCCGGCAACAATTTTTTTCCAGGCCGCAACCTGTTCCGGCGTGTGCAGGCCGGGTGCGCCCGCGTAACCTTTCGCCTGGAAGGAAACTTGTGTCGCTTCGGTGATGATAAGGCCGGAGCTGTGGCGCTGTGCGTAATATTCACCCATCAGCGGCGTCGGGATATCACCCGGTTCAATGCTGCGCAGGCGGGTCAGTGGAGCCATAAACACGCGGTTTGGCAGAGTGTTTTTACCAACAACAAGAGGGGTGAAAAGCTTAGTCATTTTGAGTAACTCCGAAATTATGGGATTGATCGGTATGACATTATGGAGCGCACTCCCCGCATACGACCGTTTATTCATGGCTCTTTCTATCGTATCCGGGGCGCTTGTGACTACGCGCACGGTGCCTTTTCGAAAAAACTTACCCTGCGTAGTATCACTGTGCGGGCGAAAAATGAAGAAAAAAGAGCCGGCGGGTGCCGGCTGAGGTGAGGGCAAACATCTGTTTTCTTATCGATGTCGGGGAAACAGTAGGGCTGTTTTCAGACAGAATAAACAGCCACGCGTAAGGTAGCAGCGCCGTGTTGCAGATATTTGAAGATTGAGACATCGGGTGATAAATCATCTTGCGGGATGGCGAGAAAACGTCTTGAATAAAAGTTCACCGTTATTTGCGGAGGGCGTGTGGCCCAGCAGCTTGAGTTTTTCGACATCCCCAGTCCGTGCCGTGGAATTTGTCAGGCCGATGAACGTGGTTATTGCCGTGGTTGCCTGCGCAGCCGCGAAGAACGTTTTGGCTGGATGAAAATGACCGATGCGGAAAAACGCCACGTGCTGCGCTTATGTCAGCAACGCTTAGCGCGGCAGCAACGTGCCGGAAAACAGCCGGACGAACCGCTGCCGGAACAACCCGAACTGTTCTGAATACGTAACGCAGATTGTCAGGGTCGTGATGGCGGTCTGCTTCTTTGCAATTCTTCCGCTTCGCATCAATACAGCATCACAGACGTTGTGTATTCTGTCGCTTGAAAATACGAAAAACTTAAGGGAATCATAATGGAAGCACGTACTCCGATTTCGCCGCAAGGCCCGGTTTTTTCAAAACTGATTTGCGGTTACTGGCGTCTGATGGAATGGAATATGACGCCGCAGCAGGTTCTGGCGTTTATGGAGCAGCATATCGAGCTGGGTATCACGACCGCCGATCATGCGGATATTTATGGCGATTATCAGTGTGAGGCGGCGTTTGGCGCGGCTCTGCGTCTGAAACCGTCGTTGCGCGAAAAAATGCAGCTGGTGAGCAAATGCGGTATCGCGACTAAAGCAAACCCTGACAACAAGATTGGTCACTACATTACCGATCATAAATATATCGTTGAACGCGCTGAGAAATCCCTGAGCAATCTCCATACGGATTCGCTGGATTTACTGCTGATCCACCGCCCTGATCCGCTGATGGATGCCGACGAAGTGGCAGAAGCGTTCACGCAGTTGCATAAAAGCGGCAAAGTGAAACACTTTGGTGTCTCCAATTTTACGCCAGCGCAGTTCAGCCTTTTGCAGTCGCGCCTGCCGTTCTCACTGGTCACCAATCAGGTAGAAATTTCTCCGATTCATCAGCCCGCTATTCTCGACGGAACCTTAGATCTCTGCCAGCAGCTGCGTATCAAACCGATGGCGTGGTCCTGTCTGGGCGGCGGTCGTCTGTTCAGCGAGGCAGAATTCCAGCCGCTGCGTGACGAGCTTCAGGCCGTGGCCAATGAAACCGGTGCAGACACCATTGAACAGGTGGTTTATGCGTGGGTGATGCGTCTGCCTTCACAGCCGTTGCCGATTATCGGTTCGGGCAAAATCGAACGCGTGGCGTCAGCACTGAAATCATTATCGCTTGAGATGACGCGCCAGCAGTGGTTCCGCATCCGTAAAGCGGCTCTGGGTTACGATGTTCCGTAACCCGTTTTGAGTCTTAACGGTCAGGCGGGTTTTGTGGCAGCAAGCGCAGGATCCGCCGGGCCGTCATCCGTTGAAATCGCCTGTTGCAGCTGTGACAGCGAGCAATATAAACGCCAGATCACTCCCGCCAGATCGCGCGCCGCCGGTTCAGGATGATGCGCCAGTGATTCACTCATACGCAGTAATTCAGCCAGCGTACCATCCAGATTTGCATGGCTGACGCCACGCTCCGTCATCACGCCTTTCAGACAATGAATACAGACATCACGTACCGCAGAAAGCGGGTCGGATCGCGTTTCCCATTCGCGTAGCTGCCAGACGATGTGACTGCAATTGAGCAGCACCACCCCCCAGCGCAGCAGCCAGGTACGCGAGATCTGGTCTTTACTCTGATTCAGCTGATTCATCCGGTGGTAAATCAGGGATTCAAACTGGAAATGGCTCAGAGAAGGTTTACGGCTGAGCTGATCCATAAAGTCGCGGCGCAGGGCGCGAATAATGCGACGGCTTTTACGTTTATCCGAACTTGGGCGTAAAACCTGGAACGCGATCCCCGCCAGCATGACGCCCGCAATTTTGGCGACGCCGTCATTCATAAACGATCCGTAATCAAAGTCCGGCGGGTTTGTGACGGCCAGAAACGAGCCCATAAACACGATCATCTGGCCCCACAATCCGGCGTACCTTTTGTATTGCAGCTTCATCATCTGCATGGTCACCAGCATCGGCAGGAAGAATGCGCAGAACACCCAGAAATTATCGATTTGTACCATCAGGCCGAATTTCAGTAAAAAACAGCCAATGAATAACAGGCCGAGCGATTTAATTAACAGCGTGATGCTGCCGATGGGCGATGCGGTTGAGGAATAAAGCACGCAACTCACTGCGGTCAGCGCCACGGCACCGGCACCGGAATCCCATTGCGTGGTCATCCAGAACGCACATCCGATAACAATACACAGGAACGTCCGCAGACCGTTATAAGCAGCTTCAACGGTGTCAGTATGCTGAGCGAGATGGCTGATTCTTGGCGGTTGCAGCATTTCTGCTTCTGCGGCATTGGCATTTTCAACGCGGCGCAACCAGCGTTCACTGCGCAAATAAAGCCAGCAAAAATCACGCAGCCGCTTCCAGAATGCCTGATGGCGAAAATCTGCAGTGTCATGAGGCTTAATGCACTGAAGGATTTTTGATAGCCTATATTTATCGGTGTCCGGTTTGCGTAGTTCATCGAGTAAAACGGTTAATACGTCGGCCAGATTTTCCGGCGGATGGGGCCAGTTCAGCAGCATCCGGCGCAGGCTGGAAATGTAGCTTGTCATGCGCAGTTGCTGATGCAGCAAATAATTGAGTACGTTGTTCTGCCGGCGCAGGCGGTAATGGCTCCAGACAGCCTGAATGCGCAGCAGATTCATGGTCAGGATTTGCCCGATCAATCCTTCATGCGAAGTACGGATCTGCTCATTGATTTCGGCCCGCCACAACAACTGCGCGTGCTCCAGTAACTGTGTGTGCATTTTTCGCAGGGAAGTGAGCAGGGCGTCGCCGTCAGAGGTGCTCGGCAGAACCATCATCATGAAACCGCCGCACAAAATACCGGTGATCACTTCCCCGACGCGTGCCTGAGCGATATCAAAAATCTGCGTCGTGTCGGTCACGTCTACGGTCGAAAACGCGATGATCGCCGCGGTATAACCGGCCAGCGCGAAGGCGTACGAAACGTTATTTTGATAGTGGTTGGAAATATACGTACAGACACCCAGCCAGGCGGCGATAGAAAACGTAAACAGCCACGGCTCATTCAGACAGTGTCCGGCGATAAAAACTGCGCCCACCGCCCCCAGCAGGCTGCCAATAATACGTCCGATACTTTTACTGATAACGCCGCCAACGGTGGGGAAACTCACGACTGCCGCGGAGGTCAGTGCCCAGTAAGGCTCATCCATCTGGAATTCAAAGGCAATATACAGCGCCAGGATCATGGCGATAGAATTGCGCAATGCGTATCGCCATTGGCCGCCGGTCGCTTTGCCCCACGGCGTATTTTTCCACTCGAGCCAGGAAAAGTTCACGGCAGGGCCTTAATCACGGATGGAAATAGTGCAGGTGGTACCCGCCACCAGAACGACATGTTCCGGGACATTTTCCAGCTTAATCCGCACCGGAACGCGCTGTGCAAGACGAACCCACGGCACATTAGGTTTCACGTTCATCAGTAAATCCGACGGCGTATCCAGGCTCTGGTCATAAATGGCGCGGCCAATACTTTCGACGCGCCCCTGAAGCGGAATATTCCCGTTAAATAAAGTGATATCAGCCTGGCTGCCTTCGCGAATACTTTTTAGTTTCGTCTCTTCGAAATAGCCGAGTACGTAAAAAGAATGAATATCTACCAGCCCCACCAGCGGAGTGCCCGTGGTGGCGTAATTCCCTTTGCGGGTTTGCAGGTTGGTTATATAACCGTCAGTCGGCGCGACAATATTGGTTTTACTCAGATTCCATTTTGCCTGTTCTAAGGACGCCTGCGCAGCCTGATAAGCAGCCTGCATAGCTTTGGCACTGATATTCGATTCATCCAGCGACTCGGCAGAAATAACGTTAGTGCCCAGACCGCGACGGCGCGTTGCCTCATGCTCTGCTTTGGCTAGATCTGCCGCCGCTTTTGCCAGCGCCGCCTGTGCATTATCGACAGCGATCCTGAAAGGAACCGGATCCAGGCTGAACAGTGGGTCTCCACTTTTTACGAACTGATTATCATGGATATTGATGTCGATAATCCGTCCGGAAACCTCAGGCGTGATGTCGACAATTTCGGCGCGAACTTTGCCGTCTCGCGTCCACGGCGATTGCATATAGTAATTCCACATCCACCAGCCCGCACATATAGCGACCGCAAAAACCAGCACGGTAGAGAAATATTTGAGTGTCTTAAATTTCATTTTTAGATGTTCACCATAAGCATCAGTGCGGCACAAATAGAGATAACAAAAAGGGATAAATCCATCAGGGTGGGATGCCACACTTCACCAGAATAAATCCAATCACGCAGAACCCGGTGTATCAGAAGCCAGAAAACCAGCCCCAGTAAAAATGCTTTGAACATTGGGGGGAAATAAAGTGAGGCACCCAGGACCAGATCCGGTAAGGGGAAGCCTGAGTGAAACATTTGCGCATTCACAATATTAATCTCTGCCAGTGATTGTGTTATAAACAAGTTTACCTTTGGAAGCAGGCGACCCGCTTCCGGATGCAATAGTACCTACCATTATATATAGAATTGTAATTTCTCGATTAAAGTTCCTAAAACTAAGCTAAACTCTGGGGAGTTATCTTAGCATGCTAATTATAAGGAGGGGATAATTGGAATCGAATCTGGGGTCAGATCTAGCACGATTAGTTCGTGCCTGGCGTGCGTTGATTGACGATCGGCTAAAACCATTGGAACTCACGCAAACACATTGGGTAACACTGCACAATATCAATATGTTACCTCCTGAACAGTCTCAAATTCAGCTCGCAAAAGCCATTGGGATTGAACAACCTTCTCTGGTCCGCACGCTGGATCAGCTCGAAGAAAAGAAACTGATTACCCGTCAGACTTGTGCCAGCGATCGCCGTGCTAAACGCATCAAGCTGACTGAAGAAGCGGAACCTATCATCAGTGAAATGGAGTCGGTGATTGATTCCACGCGCAAAGAAATTTTGTCAGGGATGTCGTCTGCAGAAATTGAACAACTGGGCGGAATGCTGTCCCGGCTGGAAAAAAATATCGCTTCCCTGCAAAGCAAATCATAAGAATTGAGTTTTTTTACGTCACACAGCGTTGTATTTGCTCTGCCGGAAAAGCAGGGCGCATAAAAAAAACCGAAGCCATTGGCTTCGGTTTTTTGTTTTGCGGGGAAAGCTATCAGGCACCAGGAGAGACAGTAATGGTGCTGCCGCTGCTTGCCATGCTCACACGCTGACCGACGCTGAATTTGGTCGGTCCGGCTTTCTGAACAACCTGGATTGTGCTGCCGTCATCGCGACGGATTTGTAGTTCCACACCGTTTGAACGGTTAAGAGAACTTTGAACGCCCTGACCGGCTACACCACCGGCAACAGCACCAGCGGCGGTTGCCAGGCTGCGGCCAGTACCGCCACCGACAGTGTTACCCAGGAAGCCACCGAGCACCGCTCCGCCCAAAGCGCCGACGATGTTCGCATCATCTCCGCCCTGAATCTGTACTGGACGTGCAGAAACGATAGTCCCGTAGGTAACTTGTTGAATTTGCTTAGCCTGAGATGCGGAGTAAACATCGCCAGACAGAGAATTATCGTTGACGCAGCCAGCAAGGGTTGCACCGGCAAGGGCGACGACGAGTAAACGCTTAATCATAAAGAGCTCCTTTTTTTATGCTACTGCACATCTTTCAGAGTAGCGGCAGCAACAGAGAAAAAACAGTACACAGTTCAACATCAGTGTCGAGGGTGTCATAACAGAAATTCACTTCACTATCTCCAGTATACAGGAGAGGGACTCAACTAATAATAAACGCAGGTTTAAGTTTTAGACAGCCATCCGTTAAATCAAAATTTCTGGCTTAATGTTGTTATTGGCGATTATTGCAGCGCACCTATTTTTAAAAATAAAAAACCGTAACAAGAAAAACACGAAGTCATCACACGACGTAATAAAAAATTCAGTAACTCATGGCGCTGCTCTCTAAATACCGATTACTCTGTGGCTATTACTTTGTCGGACGTTTTTCCTGAGGAGTTGGGGATGTTATCTATGAAGTCAGGTCGCTATATCGGGGTGATGTCCGGCACCAGTCTCGATGGTGTTGATGTTGTGCTGGCCGCCATTGACGAACGCATGGTGGCGCAGCAGGCGAGCTATTCTCATCCCATTCCTCTGGCGCTAAAAAATGCCATTTTGGGGATGTGCCAGGGGCAACAGGTGACGCTTGAACAGGTCGGCGAGCTCGATACTCAGCTGGGAATTTTATTCGGCGAAGCGGTTTTAGGCTTACTGAAAAGTGCCAACATCTCTGCGGACGAAGTCACAGCGATCGGCTGCCACGGGCAGACCGTCTGGCATCAGCCTAAAGGCAAAACCACTTTTTCGATGCAGCTTGGCGACAACAACCGTATTGCGGCCATGACCGGTATTACTACCGTGGGCGATTTCCGCCGCCGCGATATGGCGTGGGGCGGGCAGGGCGCACCGCTGGTTCCGGCGTTTCATCAGGCATTACTGTCTGACGCTGCTGAGCGCAGGATGATCCTGAACATAGGCGGCATTGCGAATCTCTCTATGCTTTTGCCGGGACAACCGGTGCGCGGGTATGACACCGGGCCGGGCAATATGCTGATGGATGCGTGGATCTGGCGTCATAAAGCCCGGCCTTACGATAAAGGTGCGGAATGGGCTGGTCAGGGGCGGGTCAATTTGCGTCTGCTTCAGCAGATGCTCTCGGATCCCTATTTTGCGGAGCCTGCGCCGAAAAGCACCGGGCGTGAATATTTCAATATGGCGTGGCTGGAAAAACAGCTCGCGCGATCACCGGAAATTGCCCCCGCAGATGTTCAGGCCACGCTGGCCGAACTGACGGCAGTAAGCATCGCCGAACAGGTTCAGCTGACCGGCGGCTGCGATCGCCTGATGGTGTGCGGTGGTGGCGCACGTAATCCGTTACTGATGGCGCGGCTTTCAGCGATGTTGCCGGGCACTGAAGTCTGCACTACGGATTCCTGTGGTATCAGCGGTGATGATATGGAAGCGCTGGCGTTTGCGTGGCTGGCATTCAGAACGTTATCCGGCCAGCCGGGTAATTTGCCGTCCGTGACCGGTGCCAGCCGCGAAACTGTGCTTGGCGCGATTTATCCGGTGGTTTCAAGCCGTCCCTGATGCGTTCTCGGTTTTATCTCAATGTGCTGCGCCATCTGGCGTGGTACATAACGGAGGTAAACCAGAACCTACAGGGAGCACCACATGAAAAAGGCGATTATCGCTTCGTTAGCCGGATTAACGCTGGCAGGATGCAGCCAGTTCAGTCATCAGGCTGAAAGCCCGACGGAAGAATTACATTATCAGTGCGGCACGTTGCCACTGACCGTCACGCTGGATAAACCGGCACAGCAGGTAAGCATGGTGCTGGATGGCGAGCAGCTGAAACTCAAACAGGTCGAAGCCGCCTCAGGAACCCGTTACAGCGATGGCCGCTATACCTTCTGGTCAAAAGGCAATCAGGCCTTCGTCCAGCGCGGGGATAACGTCATTATCGACGATTGCGTCCAGAAATAGCCTCGCTTTCCGCTTTCCAAAACCCTGCGTCAGGAACGTTGAGATCCTGACGCGTCGGGTGCACAATGCGTTTTACCTTCCTCAGAGACGCATTTGAATCCATATGGCTGATAACAAAGAATTTGATATTGCGGACTCGCGCCGTGAATACACGCGCGGCGGGTTGCGTCGCGCAGATCTAACTTCCGAACCGCTTCCTTTGTTTGAACACTGGCTGAAGCAGGCCTGCGATGCGCGTCTGGCGGATCCGACGGCGATGGTTGTGGCGACCGTTGACGAACGCGGGCAACCGTTTCAACGTATCGTTCTTTTAAAGCACTATGACGAAAAAGGGCTGGTGTTCTACACCAATCTGGGCAGCCGCAAAGCGCAGCAGTTAGCGAACAATTCCCGCATCAGCCTGCTGTTCCCGTGGCATATGCTGGACAGACAAGTCATCGTCCTCGGTCAGGCAGAACGCCTCTCGACGCTGGAAGTCATGAAATATTTCACCAGCCGCCCGAAAGACAGCCAGATCGGCGCCTGGGTATCGCAGCAGTCGAGCCGTATCTCCGCGCGCGGCGTGCTGGAAAGCAAATTCCTCGAACTCAAACAAAAATTCAGCAACGGCGAAGTCCCGCTTCCCAGCTTCTGGGGCGGTTTTCGCGTGAAAGTGGATTCGATGGAATTCTGGCAGGGCGGCGAACATCGTCTGCACGACCGGTTTATCTATCAGCGCGATGAAGCAGAAACAGAAACTGGCTGGAAAATAGACCGCCTCGCCCCCTAACCATGAAAAAATACGCGATTCCCTAGCGCTCGGACGACGAGCGCTTTATTCTATGTCGTTCCCCGTAAAGGTGAGAGAAAAGGCACATGCTCGGCATGATGTCAGACATGAATCTGCACACATTCAGTACATAATTTTCAGTACATACAAACGGAGTCTTTGATGGCGAGCAGCAACCTGATTAAACAATTGCAAGAGCGGGGCCTCGTTGCCCAGGTAACGGATGAAGAAGCGTTAGCTGAGCAACTGGCGCAAGGGCCAATTGCACTCTATTGCGGTTTCGATCCTACCGCAGACAGCTTGCATTTGGGTCATCTGGTGCCATTGCTGTGCCTGAAACGCTTCCAGCTGAATGGCCACAAACCTGTGGCGCTGGTCGGCGGTGCGACCGGCCTTATCGGCGATCCGAGCTTTAAAGCCACTGAACGTAAACTGAATACCAATGAAACGGTCAACGAGTGGGTTGAGAAAATCCGCCAACAGGTTTCTCCGTTCCTGGATTTCAACTGTGGCGAAAACAGCGCCATTACCGCGAACAACTACGACTGGTTTGGCGGCATGAACGTGCTGACTTTCCTGCGTGATATCGGTAAACACTTCTCCGTTAATCAGATGATCAACAAAGAAGCGGTGAAACAGCGCCTGAACCGTGATGACAGCGGCATCTCCTTCACCGAATTCTCATATAACCTGTTGCAGGGTTACGATTTCTCCGAGCTGTACAACCGCCATCAGGTGGTCCTGCAGATTGGTGGTTCCGACCAGTGGGGCAACATTACGTCCGGTATTGATTTAACCCGTCGTATGCACCAGAAACAGGTCTTCGGCCTGACCGTTCCGCTTATCACCAAAGCTGACGGTACCAAATTCGGTAAAACCGAAGGCGGCGCAGTCTGGCTGGATCCGAAGAAAACCAGCCCGTACAAATTCTACCAATTCTGGATCAACACAGCGGATGCCGACGTTTACCGCTTCCTGAAATTCTTCACCTTCATGAGCATCGAAGACATCAATGCCCTGGAAGAAGAAGATAAAAACAGCGGTAAAGCCCCGCGTGCACAATACGTTCTGGCCGAAGAAGTGACCAGCATGGTTCATGGCGCAGAAGGTCTGGCTGCCGCGAAACGTATCACGCAAAGCCTGTTCTCCGGTTCCCTGAGCGAAATGACCGAAGTCGATTTCGGCCAGCTGGCGCAGGACGGCCTGGAGCTGTTTGAAGTCCCGCGTGATACCGACCTGCAACAGGCGCTGGTGATCGCCGGTATGGCGCCGTCTAAAGGTCAGGCGCGTACGATGATTTCGTCAAACGCCGTGTCCGTTAACGGTGAAAAACAGACTGACACCGAGTACAGTTTTACTGACAGTGACCGCCTGTTTGGCCGCTACACCTTGCTGCGTCGCGGTAAAAAGAACTACACCCTGCTGCTCTGGGCATAAGTTTTACGACCGGCACGACGGGGAGCGAAATGCTCCCCGTTTTGACCTGTGATCTCAGCTATTCCGCCATCCACCGATGACGCTGCTATCGGAAATTCCTCATGAAAAGCATTCTTTCTATCCAGTCTCATACTGTTTTTGGGCACGCCGGCAACAGCGCGGCTGAATTCCCTATGCGTCGTATGGGCGCAAACGTTTGGCCGCTGAATACGGTTCAGTTTTCCAACCACACCCAGTACGGACACTGGACAGGCTGTGTGATGCCCGCCAGCCATCTGACCGAAATTGCGCAAGGTATTGCGGAAATCGATCGCCTGAAAGACTGCGACGCCGTGCTGAGCGGTTATATCGGCTCGCCGGAGCAGGGGCAAAGCATTCTCGAGATCGTCCGGAAGGTGAAAGCGGCGAATCCCAATGCCTGGTATTTTTGCGATCCGGTTATGGGGCATCCAGAGAAAGGCTGCATCGTGGCGCCGGGCGTGGCGGAATTTCACTGCAATCAGGCGCTGGTGAACTGCGATATCGTTGCGCCAAACCTGCTGGAGCTTGAACTGCTGAGCGGGCATGCGGTGGCAAGCGTTGAAGAAGCCGTTACCACGGCGCGTGAGCTTATCGCGAAAGGCCCGAAAATCGTGCTGGTGAAACATCTGAGCCGGGCGGGATATCACAGCGATCGTTTTGAAATGTTGCTGGTGACGGCGGATGAAGCCTGGCATATCGACCGCCCGCTGGTCGATTTCGGCGTGCGTCAGCCGGTTGGCGTGGGCGACCTGACCAGCGGATTATTGCTGGTGAATCTGCTCAAGGGCGAGGCGCTGGATAAAGCGCTGGAGCATGTGACCGCCGCCGTTTATGAAGTGATGCTGACCACTCATTCGATGGGCGAGTACGAGCTGCAAATCGTCGCTGCGCAGGACAAAATGGTTAAACCGGAGCATCATTTCCCGGCGGTAAAACTGTAACCGGCGTAAGGATCGGATCCGCGTAAACGCGACATCACGGTTCAATAAAAATGCCCCAGACTGATTATTCAGCCGGGGCATTTTTTTAACTCAGGGAATGCTTATTTCAGGCCTTCAGCCTTCATGGCTGCGTCAACAGCCGGACGTGCAGCAACACGCTCCAGATAGGCGTTCAGCTCGCTCAGCGCCGTGAAATCAAACTTCAGCGCTTTTGCCCAGCCCATCACGGTGAACAGATACGCATCGGCTACGCTGAAACGTGTACCCAGCAGGAATGCGTGACCTTTCAGGGATTCATTCACGTACGCAAATTTCTTGCTCAGCGCTTCGCGGGTCAGTGCCTTGAATTCGTCAGGCGTTTTGGGGTTGAACAGCGGCGAGAAACCTTTGTGGAGTTCGGTCGCAATGTAGTTCAGCCATTCCAGCGCATGATAGCGGGCCAGCGTACCTTGTTCCGGCATCAGCTGGCGGTCGGGTTTCTGGTCAGCCAGATACTGAACGATGGCAACGCCCTCGGTCAGAATGCTGCCGTCACTGAGCAGCAGGGTTGGGATTTGCCCTTTCGGGTTCACTGTCAGGAAGTCATCACCGGTTTCTGTTTTCTTGGTCGCCAGATCGACTTTCTCAATACTGAAATCCAGACCCGCTTCACGCAGGACGATATGTGGAGAAAGGGAACAGGCACCGGGTTTGTAGTACAGTTTCATAAACACTCCATTGGATGAGCTACCAGCCTGCGCCCGCGAAACATTTCGGCTTCGGGAAACAGCTGCACGGCGATATAAGGTCTGCTTCTATCCTAGAACCGGCGGGAGCAAAAGTCAGTGATTTAATTGTGACGGGGCGTTCAATTGTTCACTTTATACCGCACCGGATGACGGATGTTTTGCCCACCATCCGGTGAAATCAGCGGGAGCGCTGGTTCAGGAAATCACGTACCGCCGTTTCTACATTTTCCGGTGCAGTCAGCATTGGCGAACGCAACTCATTGTCCATCAGCCCGTCGAGTGAAAGAGCGTATTTAATCGCCGCCGGGTTCGGCGCGGAGAACATCAGGCGGATCATCGGCAGAAGGCCAAAGAATGTTTTTCGGGCGGCAACAATGTTCCCCTCTCTGAACTGCTTAATCAGCGCCACAAACTCTTCCGGGAAGATATGTGATGACGCCGCAATCGCGCCTGCTCCGCCGAGACTCAGGGTCGAGAAAATCTGCACATCTTCGCCACACAGAACGTCCAACTCGCCGTCTGCAATCAGTGAAAGCGTCAGGTCGATGCTGCCGCCGCAATCTTTCACCGCAGTAATCTGCGGGTGTTTAGCCAGCTGGCGCAGTGTGTCCAGTTCCATGTGTACACCGGTACGATAAGGGATGTTGTACACCACAACCGGCACCGTCGAGTGGTCGGCAATTTCGGTAAACCAGGTGACCAGCGCGGCCTGAGAGGGGCGAATATAGTAAGGCGCGGGGATAAGCAGACCGGCAACAGGACGCTCTGAAATAGCGTCCTGCATGGCGCGGATCACCGGCATATGCGTGCCGGAAAGTCCCATGATCACCTGCTGGCCGGGAACGACTTCCAGTACGGCGTCCAGCACCTGAAGCTGTTCTTCTTTGGTGAGCATTGGCGCTTCACCGGTAGTACCACAGACGACGACGCCGTCCACACCCCGTTTGAGGAGCCGGGTGCACAATGATTTGAGTGCAGTAAAGTCGATCTCACCCTGATGGAACGGCGTGACCAGCGGGACCCAGATACCTGAAAACGATGACATGTTGTAATTCCTTAAACGGCGTGTTTTATCAGCCTCGGATCATGTCAGTAAAACAGGGACGAGCGCCAATTGAATGAATTAATAAGGTGTTTTGAGTTATCTATGGTGCTTATGTTTGCGGGTTTTATGTACCAGCTAACATATCCATTTCGTTACTCAACAAACTATTTAACACTTCGACGGTCACGGGACGCGAAAAAAGATAGCCCTGGAGATGCGAGCAACCTGCTGAAACCAGGAAGGATTTTTGCAGCTGATTTTCCACACCTTCCGCAATCACGTTGAGATGCATTTTATTGCCGAGCTGAGAAACCGCCGTCACGATGGCGGCCGTATCATTCACTTCTGTGACGTACTGCACAAATGAACGGTCGATTTTCACGCTGTCCACGGAGATATCTTTCAGCAAACTCAGGCTGGAATAGCCTGTGCCAAAATCGTCCAGAGAGATTTTAACGCCCAGTTTACGCAGTTTCGCCAGCTGACTGAGGCTGTTCGCATTGGCGTTCATGACTGACGTTTCGGTCAGTTCCAGCTCAAGCCGCGAAGGCGGGAAATCCTCTTCTTCCAGCACGGTCAGAAAACGCGGCCCGAAATCCGGCTCTCCGAGCTGTACGGCAGAAACGTTAATTGCCAGATTGAGCTGCTCAAAGTTTTTGATATCCCGGCAAGCCTGTCGCAGGACGATTTCACCCAGCTGAATCACCAGCCCGGTTTCTTCCGCAAGCGCAATAAACTGCACCGGTGAAACCTGCCCGAGCACGCCGTGGTTCCAGCGGGCGAGGGCTTCGACGCACACCACTTTTTCGTCGCGGCTGCGCAAAATCGGCTGATAGACGCAGGACAAATCCCCGTCTTTTGCCAGCGATTCAGCCAGCGCTTTCACCATAATGCGTTTACTCACGCTGCTGGCATCGAGCAGTTCAGAATAGAACGAGAACATATTTTTGCCGCGCTGCTTGGCTTCCAGCAAGGCGGTATTGCCCCGGCGCATAATTTCACCAGCGGTAATATTCTCGGCACCAAACATCACAATGCCGAAAGAAATGGTGATCATCGGATTGGCGCGCGTCAGCGTAAACGGCTGGCGCATCATCACCAGGATTTCGAGGGCCAGATTATTGGCCATTTCGCTGGTCGGGCTGTTACGCAAAATAATGGAAAACTCGTCGCCACCAATCCGGGAAACCGTACCGTTATTACCGACTTCGTTACGCAGACGCTGGCCAAATTCACATAAAATTGCGTCTCCGGCCTGATAGCCGTAGGTATCGTTGATGTAATTAAAGTCGTTAAGATTTAACAGGAAAAGGGCGCAAGGCTCGGGGCGGTACATTCGCTGTGCGGCAATCTGGCTCAGTTCTTCACTCAGGGCGGTCCGGTTCGGCAAACCGGTTAACACATCGTGGCGGGCAAGATAACGGATCTGCGCTTCTGAACTGCGCAACAGGGAAATGTCCATAATGGACGTCAGAATAAAATGGCGGGTCTCCAGCGTAACGCGGGACTTTCGCACCAGAACACTACGACGCTTACCGGAAGGATCCACCAGCGTTTCTTCGTTTACCGTCTTTTCGCCGGTGACCAGCACTTCAATATCCCGCTCACGCTGACGGGCTGCCTGCTCAGGATCGGTAAAAAACGAGACGTCCTGGCCGATCAGTTCTTCACGTGTGCGGCCATAGAACTCACCGGCTTTTTGATTCAAAAATACCAGTTTGCGTTCGTCGTCTTTAAGTACCGTCGCTTCGGGAAGAGCATCAAGAACTGCCTGGCATATCGCAA
Organism: Rahnella sp. BCC 1045; assembly: GCF_019049615.1. Lineage (NCBI taxonomy): Bacteria > Pseudomonadati > Pseudomonadota > Gammaproteobacteria > Enterobacterales > Yersiniaceae > Rahnella > Rahnella sp. BCC 1045. Next base: position 112,392 of record NZ_JAFMOZ010000135.1, read on the forward strand.
TATCAGTAAGCATGAGTTAAATACCCCGAGCAGGAAATGAGTGTGTTCTGGCAACATTTTTTAGCCAGTAACCTCATCAGGTTGTTTTTGCAATTATTACTCACATTTTGATGAGATTATTACCGTTGTTATTAAATTTGAAAATTCAATTGGTTATCACGCCCTAAGTAAGGTATTCGATATAATGTTCGGGTGAATAACGATCAACTCAGTTCAATCCGGTTCTTACCCGCAGATTTAGCCCGATACAAAGCATGATCTGCCTGAATCAATAAGTGAGAAATCGTGTCCTGATTAAGATCGCTGAACGCAATACCGACGCTGACCGTCATTGGAATATTATGCTGTGAACTTTGTGCCAGCCGGAAACGAATCGTTTCTGCCATTTTTATTGCCTGTTCTTTAGGCTGACTTGTCAGGCAGGCAAATTCTTCACCGCCGATGCGGGCAAATACATCTTTCTTTTCCAGCAGGGAATTAACGATGCTGCAAAAGAAAATAAGCGCGGAATCACCGCCTGCATGACCGTACTGGTCATTCAGTTTTTTAAAATTATCCAAATCAAATAACATCAATTGCAGCGGTAAGGTGCAGTTTTTACGCTTTCTGATCAATTCGTTACCAAATTCCAGAAACGCGCGACGGTTTCCAACTCCAGTGAGCGGATCCCGCAGCGAAGCCAGTTTGTAGCTCAGCTGTCCGCGTTCATACACCATGGCAAGAATGATAAAAGTCAGGCAGATGGCGTAAAGAATCGCTTCGAAAATGAGTATAGCGAAGAACCCGCTGCTGTGACGTCCGGCCATTTCGGCGTAAGGTAAGCCGTCATCAAACACCGGCCGCATCAGATAGAATCCCGCATGAAACAGGCTAAGCGGCAGTGCAGGCCAGAACGTAACGTTCAGCTGTCTGCGGACATGCCACAGCTCCACGGTGGTCATCAGCGTATACGCGGCGGTCAGTATGGATGTCAGCAAAATCCGCTGAGAAAGGCTGTGATAGAAATCCGGAGAAAGGCAGAAAAATGCCCAAATCAGTGGCCCGGCAAGTACGCCAGGCAGGATAATACGGCGGCCCGTAAATACCCTGACAGCTGACCACATAATGCCATAACAAAGCAATATCAGCAGGTTACTGAACAAAACCGGAATAATATCGTTCACATCTGAGCGCATACTACTGAGCTGTGTTCCCGCCGTAGCGAAAGCCAGCATGAGCGCCATCAGTCCGAGCGTCGGATCCCTGCGGCCGCCGATCCACGCAAAAAGCATGACGCCGGTCAGCAGAATGAGAATATAAAGTTCGAAAATAAATAACGTGTAAACGTCGAGATGCATAAATTGTATGAGTTGTTATTTGCGGGTATGCCAAATGTTATTTTGGCCGATTATCAGGCCGGAACAGAAACACTTTCGTTAAAATTAGGAATTTCTTTATGAAAGGAATAAAGGAAGAACAGCTAAAACCGACGAAACAGGTTCAGAGCTGCTTTTTTGTGCCGAATTTGGCGTCCCACTCGCGCCGGTAGCTACGGGATTGTTTTCTGCCTTTCAGCCATAAATAGGTACATACCACGCAAACACCCGCTGAGAACACGATATTACGCATGTCCTGATCGTAGAAAATGACCAGTACACAATCGAGTGCCGCCACAATAGCGAACCATTTATGCATGTGCACCTGCCGGCGGGTTTCTGCATTCAGGCGTTTTAGCTGACGTCCTTCATCCAGGACTTTTCGTTTATCCATCGCAATTTCCTGGTGGGAGTAAGTGAAAAGCGTTGTCGTGCATCTTAAAAGAATAGCAAATCACAAAAATGAAAAGCTTCAAGGCGATATTAACTGATTCGAAAATAATTATCGCGGAGTAAACACTGGAGCAATCGAACGAATAACCACGCTTATTGACTGATTTCACAGTCTTTTGCCTGGACCTGTCGGACGCAGAAAATAGACGTTTTTGGTGAAAAAGTATTACCAATTGCTGCTGAGCATTGATTTCTCAGTATGACGTAGATTATCGTTTCGGAATAATCTTAATTTTCGGTGAGATAATGAGCGATTCATCATCACGAAAGATCGTTGACGGTGCCAACATTTATCAGGACTTCGAAACCCGTTTTTACGAATGGGAAGACGGGATGTCCAGCGCCGGCTTTAAACTGGAATTGCCGGATCGTCACCGCGAAGAGTTTGACTGGGGCGTCACCGGCTACAATTTCGGCCGCGTCATCGGCGGCGTACTGACGGTCAGCGAGCACGACATCAACCGGCAGTATGGAAACTTGTTTTCGATGCCGGATCACATCGTAATCTTTATCGTGATTGCCGGCGGGATGTCGTGCCAGTGTTTTGGTGAACGTTTCGAATTAATTCAGGGCGATATCCTGATTCAGGATATGTCGCAGCCCATCAAGATCCACGTTTATCCTGGTGAAAGTAAGCCGCGTCTGGGCTCGTATCAGTACATTATTATGCCCAAGCACAGCCTGCACTTTAATGTTGATATAGCCTCGCTGCATGGCAAGCGTATTCCTGCGGCCTCGCCGGTAAACATCATTTTGCGTAACCACTTTGCGACGATGGTGCAGGTTTTTGATCAGATGACGGAACAGGAAGTACTGAGTACCGGAGAAGGCGCTGCCTCGGTGTTTTTACAAACGCTGCATCTGGTGGCGGGTAAAAAAGTCGAGCATCCGTTTGAGCAAAGTGCGCGGCTGGAAAGGATCTGCCTCTACATTGAGAAGCATCTTAACAAGCCCATCAGCATCGACGTCTTATGTAAAAACTTCGCCATTTCACGATCCGGGTTGTACCGGTTATTTGAGCCGCTTGGCGGTATTGCGCAATTTATCCGCAGCCGTCGTCTTCTGCTGGCAAAACGTTTATTACGCACATCTTCGATGTCGGACCAAAGCCTGGCGGCCATTGCACGCCATTGCGGTCTTGAACTGAGCGCGCTGCGCCGGTACTTCCATGAGTTTTACGGCACCACGCCATCAGAGATGCGGGAGAAATATCGCCGCGACTCAGAACAATCCGGACAGGCTGATGCCACGCATGTGAACTGGGTCAGTTCACTTTAATGGTTGATTTGTCGAACCTTGTACAAGATTTGTTAAAATTATACGCATTTCGTGATCTGTCACTATTCTGAATTTTGCCCGTGAAGGGCGGAATCTGGGCCTTTATTCCGGTTAAACACAGTAGACTTGGTGGAATATTCACCAGTAATCATTGAGAGTGCATTATGTTAGTCCCTCAACAGGCAGTTGATGAACAAGCTCGTCTTGCCATACTGGCTTCTCTGGGCATAGTAGATTCCCCCAGAATTGAGGAAATCGACCGCATCACACGGATGGCAGCCCGCCAGTTTCAGGCGAAGGCGGTCGTTGTTTCACTGATCGATGCTGACCGGCAATGGTTTTTGTCACACACCGGTGTTGATATCAATGAGTCTCCCCGCGATACCTCGTTTTGTGGCCACACTATTCTCCAGCAATGTCCGCTGATTGTCCGGGATGCGCGGCTGGATTTACGCTTTCACGATAACCCGCTGGTGGCCGGTGATCCCCACATTGTCTTTTACGCAGGCTGTGCGCTGTACTCAAAAGAGGGCGTGGCGCTCGGTGCGTTGTGCCTGATTGACGACCGCACGCGGGAGTGGAGCGAAGAAGATCAGCAGACGCTGACGGACATGACCGCGCTGGTACAAAGCTACATCTTTCACCTGGAAAACCGCCAGTACACGGCGCGGGTGGAAGACAACCTCGCCAAAAGCGAAGCCTTATTTGAGCAGACGTTTGCCCACGCGGCGGTCGGTTTCTCTCTTGTCGGGCTGGACTGGCGCTGGTTACGCATTAATCCTCAGGTTTGCAATATGCTCGGTTACGCCGAATACCAGCTGCGTACCTGCTTACTGCACGATGTTACCCATCCGGACGATCTCTACGCTGAAAACATCCTCGTACCGCGCCTGCTGTCGGGGGAAATCAACAGTTTCAGCGTTGAAAAACTGCTCCAGCGTGCGGACGGCGGTACGCTTTGGGTTACGCTGACGGCATCTCTGGTACGTAATATCGCCGGTGATGCCCACCACTATATTGTCGTCATCAGTGATATCACTGAACGCAAGCATATCGAGCAGGCGCTTTATTCCTTACAGGAAGATCTGGAACGTCGGGTGGCAGCGCGCACGCACGAGCTTCAGATGGCGATGGACCAGCTCCATCAGGAAATAGCGCAGCGTCTGACTCGTGAACGCGAGCTGACTGAAAGTAAAAATCGCCTCAGGGCCATAACCGATAACATTCCGGCCTTGATTTGCCACGTGGATGCCAATGAACAATATACGTTTGTGAACCATTTCCACGCGAACTGGTACGGCGTGGAAGAAAATAAAGTCAACGGGCAGCAGGTCAGGGATGTGGTGGGGCACGAGAGTTACGAAAAAATTCAGCCGTATATCCGGCAAGTTTTGCAGGGCATGACGGTCAGCTACGAAATTGAATTGCCAGATAATTCACGTCACGGCAAGGGGGGCGTTTTGCACACCACTCTAATTCCATGTGACGATGTGCGTAATGGCTACTATGGCCTTTCCACTGATATCAGCGAAATCAAAGAACTTCAGGCACAGCTTGAGTTCGAGGCCAATCATGATTCACTGACCGGATTACCTAACCGGCGCGCGTTCCAGCAGTCACTGATTTTTGCCGCAAAACAACAAGAAAAAGCAGATAAGGACATCGCATTACTCTTTTTAGATATTGATAATTTTAAAGCTTACAACGACACCTACGGGCACGAATTTGGCGATCTGATCCTGAAGTTTTTCGGGCATACCTTACGCGATAATCTGCGTTCACAGGACATAGTGGCGCGACTGGCTGGCGATGAGTTTACGGTTTTACTCGGGCATCTGGTGAACACCGAAAATGATGTCAGCCGGATTTGTATCAGCCTGATGAGCGCCTTACACTCCATCGAACGGGTGGCCGGTGTGCCTGTGGCGTTGTCGGCGAGTATCGGTGTGGCGGTCGGGCGGGCACGCCAGCCTCTGTTACCGGATACGCTAATGGCCAGAGCCGATGCGGCAATGTACCGTGCGAAACAGGGCGGGAAGGGGCGTTATTACTTAGGATAAAGAGTATTTAGGATAAAAAGTATTTAGGGCAGGGAATTGAGCAAAAAAAAACGCTTCCCGAAGGAAGCGTTTATCAACACGGTAGAACGTTCTGCAATTACTGAGCAGAAGCCAGTTCCGGTTGTTTTTCATCAGTTTCACGGTCAAGCGTCATACGGTGCAGTTTAGATGCGGTAACCAGCATCAGTACGGCAATTACGGCGGTCGCGATACCAATTTGCAGGAACACGTGGCTGTAGATTGCCAGCGAAGCGTGTGCATCATCGATATCCGCAGGAACCGCGGTCAGGTTCGCCACATAGCCCGCGATAATCGCAGCCGCGGCGGTCGTCAGGAACCATGCGCCCATGATGAAGCCCATCAGACGTTGTGGAACCAGTTGTGCCACCATCGCCAGACCCAGACCCGAAATCATCAGCTCACCGATACTCTGCAACGCATAGCTCAGTACCAGCCAGTTAACCGACACAATCCCATGTTCGTTGGCGAGGCTTGCACCCCACGGGAGCACCAGGAAGGCACCTGAACACAGCACCATACCGATCGCAAATTTATGCGGCATTGGCATACGGTCGCCTACTTTGGTGTAAACAGCTGCCAGAATCGGGCTGGCAACCATGATCCAGAACGGGTTCAGCGCCTGGAACTGCTCAGGCTGGAAGCTGATACCCAGCAGATCGTGACCGACGTTATGAATAGCGAAGAAGTTCAGAGAGGTTGGCATCTGGCTGTACAGCACGAAGAACACCACCGCTTCCATCATCAGCAGGAACGCCACAATCATCTTACGGCGTGCGATGCCTTGCATGGCGAAGGTTTCTTTCGCAAACACAATGATGATACCGACAGAAACCACACCCAGAACCATACGTGCGATGGTTTGGTTATGCAGCAACCAGCTGGAAACAAACACCAGCGCCACGACGCCAACCAGCACCATAAGCAATTTTTGGAACTGAAGCGGCGCGAAGTCTGGTTTTGAGCCCTGACGTTTCACCCATTTGCGGCAGAACAGGAAGTTCACGATAGTGATCAGCATACCGACGACGCTCAGGGAGAACGCGACGCTCCAGCCATACTTCGCGGCCAGCCAAGGTGTGGCGAGCATAGAGAAGAATGAACCGATGTTGACCGACATGTAATACATGGTGAATGCGCCATCAAGACGCGGGTCATCTTTTTCGTAGCAGGTAGAAAGCAATGAGGATGGATTTGCTTTAAACAGGCCGCTGCCGACGGCGATAGTCGCCATACCCAGATAAACCCAGAATATTTCGTGGCCGGAATACGCAACGAAGGAATAACCCAGCGCCAGCACGATCGCACCCAGCACGATCACGCGTTTCGATCCCAGCACTTTATCGCCCAGCCAGCCGCCGATAGCCACGAAGCCATACACAAGCGCACTGAATGAGGAGAAGAGGGTAATGGAGTCAGCTTCACTCAGGCCAAGCATTTTGACCAGGTAAACCGCCATGATCCCTTGCAGGCCGTAGTAACCGAAACGTTCCCACAATTCTATGGAGAAGATCAGATAAAACGCTTTTGGCTGTTTGAACGCGTTCAGACTCACGCTTTCATTATTTGGTGTTTTGTTTGCAGTTGACACTCGTACCTCTGTTTATTCCTTTCGCCCGTGAATGGCGAAAACGCATAAGTGGCGCGAAATAAGCACCCTTTGCATTGTTATAAGATGGGATGACGGCAGGTAATGTTCACTATCTTCGTAAATGTGGCAAGGAGTTTGAAATGTATCGTTACATTTAACTTATCCGTCCTGATTAAACTATGTTCGAAATGTTATGCAGAATTAACGTTTATGTTTTCTAAATAGACAATGTGAAAATGTTGTATGAATAATAATCCGGAAGTGTGATTTGTATTTGTTTTACCGGAAAACTGATAAGCGGATTCATTGGCTGGAAAATAGTGAATATGCAGTGAATATCTCTGGCTTGTAGCGGTTGTTTCGGGGTTTTATGAATCAAAGCGTGGTGGGTGAAGCTGTGACCAGAGCAGCAAATAACCTGATGTGATCTGCCTCTCGTTTTAACACTAAATTTCCGATTGAAAATAAGATTAGTACGACTTATGGCGGTTAGAAGGCGAAGGTATTTACATTTGATGGATTCGGCAGGCAAATATCCTGCCGAAAAGGAGGGGTAAAGCATGAATGAAAAACATGCCCTGCATTACCTGTTGAGCGTATCGCCCAACGTCTGAATCAGACGATTCGACCAGCTGAACAGCGCTGCGGTCAACAGGATATCCAGAGATTGTACGGCACTGTAGCCTGCGTCAGACAAACCGTGCAGACGGCGTGCGTCAAAACGTTCCGGTGTACGGGTTAACGTAATCACGGCTTCGAGCAACGCCGCTTCTTTGGCATCTGCCCGTTTTTGCGAGACAAAATCAACGGCGTCATCACGATGGCTTTCTTTAAACAATTCCTCGATCAGCGTTTCACTTCCGCCCGCTTCCAGATAGAGACGGCCGTGGATCCCCGCGCAGTACAGACAACCGTTTAACTGCGAGGTGGTCACCGCTGACAACTCGCGCCACGCGGCTTTCGGGCGTTCGCCAGCCTGCATAATATTATTGAATACGGCCGAGAATTCGCTCAGCGCATCGGCGTCGTGTACCAGCAGCGTATAGAAAGAAGAAGAACGGGCATCCGGTGCGATCAAATCCAGCACATCCTGCTGGTGACGGCTGGCGGTTTCCGGCACCACTTCCGGCAAACGCGACGACCATTGCAGCATCGCCAGTGAGAACCCTTTTTGCTCGCAACCTTCCGGCGACGGGAATCCTGGTAATACAGCTGCCGCGCGGCCACGCAGACCGTTCAGAACGGCCAGCACGCGCGCCTGATAGCTGACAAAACCAATGAGCTGCGTGAACGTGACAATATCGCGTGTACTCAGCCCGACGTCGTAAAGCTGACTGAGCATCGGTGCAGTAATTAACGTGGGTTGCGTGGCAAGTAAGCGGGCGAACTGGGTAATGTGGGTCTGGCGGATGTTACTTTCACGTGAGGCGTCGGGGCTGGACAGGGGGGCGAGGCGGGCAGCGTAATGGCTACAAAGACATTGGACGCCACTCACCTGCGCGACAGTCAGCGCGCTGCTGAGGCGGTCATATAACGACAACGTTTCGGTGCGTGAAACGCTCAGGCTGTCCGGAAAGAGCACCTCGTAACAGGCACGGGAAGCGCGCAGCAAACCCTGGCGGTCGTTAATCAGCGGACGAAGCGTCGGGTCGAGCTGGTTTTCCAGTCCGAGTAAAAAGCGATCCTGAATCAACGCGGCATGAGGATCGAGTGGCAGGTGACCATACTGGCTGGATTGTGTTTCGTGATACCAGCCGCTGTGCGCGGCCTTGCGTTGTTGTTCCATGATCGGGTCCTTTGCTTCAAGCCTGTCACTCAGGCGAATTTACAGACCCTATCCTTGCCGATACCGCTGTCGAGATAAAATAATGTTAAGCGATAAATCATAGCGAAATGGAATAGAAGACCGTGAATATTCCAGATGAAAGGATTTCGGCAGACGTTTTATCGACATTTTGTGAAATTGGAATCATAAAAAAACCGGCTCAGGAAGCTGATGCCGGTTTTAGTGCCAGAAAGGCGTAAGGGATCGTCTGTGTCAGTTCCCGTCGCGACGCCAGGCATCGGCAGTTAATGCCTCGCCAAAATGGCTGGAGATGAGCCGCTTGGTAAGATCATGAAGCGGTGCGGCGAGCACTTCCGCCGTGTTTCCCCGCTCAACCACTTCGCCTTCGTGCATCACCAGCACCTGATCGCTGATGTGTTTCATCATGCCCAAATGTTGCGTCACGTAAATGTAGGAAATACCCTGCTTTTCCTGCAATTCGAGCATCATGTTGATGATTTGCGAGCGCATAGACATATCAAGCGACGCCAGCGCTTCATCGGCAACAATCACTTTCGGTTGCAGGATTAAAGCACGCGCCAGTGCGACACGCTGCTTTTGCCCGGAGGCCAGCATATGCGGGTAATAAAACGCGTGGTCCGGCAACATACCCACCAGCCGTAAAGTCTGGTTGATACGCTGTTCGCGCTGCTGGGCATCCATCTCGCTGTTAAGGCGCAGCGGTGCTTCAAGCAACTGTCCGATGCGCTGACGCGGGTTCAGCGACGTACTCGGATCCTGAAAAATCATGCGAATTTGCTGGCTGCGGAACCGGTAATCGCGAAATTCCAGCGGATGCTCATCAATCAGGATTTCACCGCCGCTCGGTTCAACCATGCCCGACAGCATCTTCGCCAGCGTGGATTTCCCTGAACCGTTCTCACCAATAATCGCCAGCGTCTGTTTTTCACGCAACGTAAAGCTGACAGGCTTCACGGCATCGAGATCCATCTTGCGGAACAGGCCGGTGCGATAACGGAACGTTTTGCTCAGGTTGCGGACTTCAAGCAAGGTCTCGCCCATTATTGCTCCTCCATATTCAGCGGAAAGTGGCAGGCAAATGCGTGCGTTTTTGCCAGACGAAGGCGCGGCGTTTCAATGCATTTTTTCTGCGCATAAGGGCAGCGTGGCCCCAGACGACAGCCAATCGGCAAATGCTCCAGCGAAGGAATGGCCCCCGGCAGCGTATTCAGACGGCTTTTATGCGGCAGCGAACGGCCAAAGTCCGGCATCGCGCGGATCAGCGCCTGCGTGTAAGGATGATGCGGCGCAGCCAGCAAGTCTTCGCACACCGCACTTTCGACGGTTTGTCCGCAATACAGCACGTTTATGCGGTTGGCCCATTTGCTCATCATTTGCAGGTCGTGGCTGATGAGCAAAATGGTCGTGTTATTGTTCTGATTAAGCCGCGCCAGCAGGCGGAAAATCTGCGCCTGTGTGGTCGGCTCCATGGCGTTGGTCGGTTCATCCGCAATCAGCAAACGCGGCTGATTGGCCAGCGCGATGGCAATCATTACTTTCTGACATTCGCCTTCGGTCAGCTCATACGGATAGCTGGCCATAATGTCTTTATGATCTTTAATCCCGACGCGGTGCAGCAGCTCAATGGCGCGTTTTTTCCGCCATTTCCAGCGCTGATACCAGCGGCCTTTATACGTCCAGCCGGGAATGGCCTGAATCAGCTGGCGGCCAATGTTTTCGGAGGGATCCAGACAGGACTGCGGTTCCTGAAAAATCATCGACACGTTCTGCCCGACCAGCTTGCGTCGTTCGCGCGGGGACAGCGTCAGCAGATCAATATCATCAAAACGCATCCGGTCAGCGGTGACGCGCCAGTTGTCTTTGGTGACGCCGCAGATGGCTTTGGCAATCAGGCTTTTGCCTGAACCGGATTCGCCCACCAGCCCGCGAACTTCGCCGGCATTAAGCGTAATGCTCACGCGATCGACGGCTTTTACCGGGCCTTCGGCGGTCATAAATTCGATTGTCAGGTTACGGATATCAAGTAACGGCATTATTCCACCCCTGCATTAATCGCCCGGCGCACACCATCACCCAGCAGGTTGATCAGCAGCACGCTGATAAGGATTGCTGCACCCGGCAGCATCACTGTCCAGGGCGCGACATAAACCAGCTCCAGCGAATCGCCGAGCATCGCTCCCCATTCTGGTGAGGGAAGCTGCGCCCCTAAATCCAGAAAACCTAATGCGGCAATATCCAGAATGGCCATCGACAGCGCGCGGGTAAATTCCGTTGCCAGTACGGCCACAATGTTTGGCAGCACCGCGTAACGCAGGATTTGCCAGGTCGATGCACCGTCCAGACGCACGGCCACCACGTACTCTTTTTCCAGTTCGTCATGCACGGCGCTGTAAATCGTACGGGAAATACGCGGCAAAAGCGCCAGCCAGACTGCCAGCATAGCGTGTTCAAGTTTCGGGCCGATAAAGGCCACGACCACAATCGCCAGAAGCAGGGAAGGGATAGACAGCAGCGTATCGAGAATATGGTTGAGGATCGCTGATTTCAGCCCGCGCGTGATGCCCGCCAGCACGCCGATAATCACGCCGCACAGTGACGCCGCGAGGGTAATCACCAGCGCACCGCCGATGGTCGGTGCCGCGCCGGTTAACATCCGGCTGAGTAAATCGCGGCCTAAATCGTCGGTACCAAGGAAGAATGAAACGTTCCCGTAGCGCGACCACGACGGCGGCAGCAACTGGTAACCGAGGAATTGCTGATCAAGTGCATACGGCGCCAGCAGATGCCCGAAAACACACAGGAACAGCAGCCCAAGCACACCGTAGAAGCCGATCATCGACAGCGTATCGCGATAGAAAATTCCCCACGTATGACGCAGCGGGCTGGGAACCTGTTTTTCACGGTATACATTATCGAAGGGCATACCATTCCTTATGTTTCAATGGGTTCATCAGGGCACCGAGAATGTCTGAAAGCACGTTGACGACGATCACCAGTGAGCCTACCACCATCACACCGGCGGAAATCGCGGCATAATCTTGCTGGCGGATCGCGTTTATCAGCCAGCGGCCAATGCCCGGCCAGTTAAAGACCACTTCCGTAATCATCGCCAGCGTCAGCATGGTGGAAAATTGCAGACCCAGTTTTGGGATAATCGGCGGCAGCGCATTGTGTAAAACATGACGACGGATAATGGTAAAGCGCGACAGCCCGCGGGTTGCAGCGGCTTTCACGTAGTTTTTCGCCAGGACGTCATCAGTCGAAATCCGCATCAGGCGGATCACTTCAGTGGTCGGCGCAACGGCCAGCGCGGCAATCGGCAAAATCATATGGCGGATGGCGCTGATAATCATCTCGTGGCGATACGGCGAATGTGAAAGCCAGGCATCGACCAGCGTAAGGCCGGTCACGGTTTTCAACTGATACAGCAAATCAAGACGACCAGAAACCGGTAGCCAGCCGAGCTGTAAAGAGAAGAACAACATCAGCAGAACGGCCAGCCAGAAAACAGGGATCGAGAAACCGAGTAGCGCCAGGCTGCTGATCGCCACATCCGGCCATTTCCCGCGCATTACGCCCGCCAGAATCCCCAGAGGGATCCCGACGAACAGCGCCAGCGCAAAGGCCAGAACGCACAGTTCCATGGTGGCCGGGAAGACCGCTTTCAGCTGATAAGTAATGCTTTCGCCGTTGATGCTCGATACGCCAAAATCAAACTGGCACAGCCCCATGAAATAAAAGCGATAGGCATCCCACAAAGACGCACCGCGCAGCGGCGCATTCGGCGTGAAATAGCTCAGGCTGAACGCTACCAGACTGAGGAAAAACAGCGTGACCAGCAGCAACAAAATGCGGCGTAACGTGAAGATAATCATGGTGCTTTCCTTCCTTCGTCATCACGGAAGACGCCTGCGAATGAAGAGTTGCCGAACGGACTCAGTACCAGCCCTTTGATGTCGTAACGGTAAGCCTGAAGACGCAGCGAGGAAGCCAGCGGCAGCACGGGTAATTCCTGCTCGAGGATTTTCTGAGCTTGCTGATAAAACTCAATGCGCTGCGAAAGCTGCTGCGACAACAGGCCCTGACGCAGCAATTCATCAAACGCCGGATCACACCAGTGAGCATAGTTGGTCTGCGAATGAATCGCTGCACAACTGAGCATCGGGCGGAAGAAACTGTCCGGGTCATTACTGTCCGTCGACCAGCCGGTCAGCGTCAGGTCATGGTTCATCTCCATCAGCTTGGCTTCCTGGAAACGGCCTTCAACCGGCACAATCGTCACTTTAATCCCAACCTGTGCTAAATCCGCCTGAATAAGTTCAGCGGTTTTCAGCGGGCTCGGGTTAAACGACTGCGACGCCGTCGGTACCCACAGATGCAGATTCAGTTTTTCCTGTCCGAGATCTTTGAGGATTTGTCTGGCTTTAGCCGGATTGTATTCCGTCACCTGCGCATTGCTGTCATACGCCCACGAGGCGCGTGGCAAGATTGACGCCGCTGTTTCTGCCGTGCCGTAATAAATTGACTGCATCAGACGCTGGTTATTAATAGAAAGCGCAACGGCCCGACGGATACGTGGATCGTTGAGCGGCGCTTTATTGGTATTAAACGCCAGATAGGCGACGTTCATTCCCGGACGCAGGGAAAGGCGCAGACGCGGATCTTCACGCAAAATCGACAGCTGACTGGCCGCCGGATACGCCAGAACATCACACTCACCAGTGAGTAATTTAGACAAACGTCCGGTACCGCCGACGCCCATGTCGATCACCACCTGCGCCATGCGCGGCGTGCCTTTCCAGTATTGTCCGTTGCGTTCAAGACGCACGTACTGGCCGGTGCGGTATTCGCCCAACTGGAACGGGCCGGTGCCGACAGGCTGACGGTCTATTTCTTCTTCATTGCCTGATTTCGTCAGACTGGCCGCATATTCAGCGGAAAGTACCGGTGCGTAATGGGTCGCCAGATGCCAGAGGAAAGAGGCATCGGGATTGTTCAGGCGAAACTCGACTGTGTAGTCATCGAGCTTTTTGATGCTCTTCACCGTTTTGGCAAACTGCAAACTGTCGAAATACGGATACTCTTCGCCGTTAACGCCGTGGAAATGATTATTCGGATCAATGATGCGCTGGAAGCTGAACACCACGTCATCGGCGTTCATTTTACGTGAAGGTACAAATCCGCTGGTTTTCTGAAAAGGTACATCTTTGCGCAGATGGAAACGGTAGGTTGCGCCGTCGTCGAGCACTTCCCAGCTTTGCGCCAGTTCAGGGATCAGGCGATAGGTATACGGGTCAACGTCCAGCAGACGGTCGTAAAGCTGTGCAGCGAGCGTATCAATAATCAGCCCGCTGCTGGCTTTTTGCGGATTGAAGGTATTGACCATGCCGTTGACGCAATAGACAAAGCCGCTCTGGCGAATATCTTTGACTGGCGCGCTGGCCACCGTCGGGCTGGCATGTGTTGGAGCAGTCTCAGCAAAAACTGCTGCGGACAAACTGCTCAGTAAAAGCATCCACAAAGTTAGACGACGCATAAAGGCTTCAAAGTTAAGGTGCAATGTCTCAAGTGTACCGTACTCTGCGAGGTACCCCAATCCATTGCACAAAACAGGGTGAAATCCTGCGGCACTTCGCGCAGATTTTATCCGTTCTTCCAGAAAACCCTTGAAATCGCGCTGACATTGTTATGTTATATTATAACAATAATCGCAGGCGAAGTATTTTGCCTGCGCGGTCTTCTGATTCGAGGTTAACTATGTCTTTACTGCCCGTCACCGTGCTTTCCGGCTTTCTGGGCGCGGGGAAAACTACCGTGCTGAACCACATTCTGAACAACCGTGAGGGCATGCGCGTAGCGGTGATCGTCAATGATATGAGTGAAGTAAATATTGATGCGGCACTGGTCGCTAACGAAATTACGCTCGACCGCCAGCAGGAAAAACTGGTGGAAATGAGCAACGGCTGCATCTGCTGCACGTTGCGGGAAGATTTACTGATCTCCGTGCGCGAACTGGCGCAGGCGGGGCGGTTTGATTATCTGCTGATTGAATCGAGCGGGATCTCAGAGCCGCTGCCGGTGGCGGAAACCTTTACGTTTGAAGATGAAAACGGCGAAAGCCTTTCACAATTTGCGCGGCTGGATACGCTGGTCACCGTCGTGGATGGCGTCAATTTTATGCAGCAATATCAGGAAGCCCGCAGCGTTCAGGAGGCGGGTGAAAGTCTGGGCGAGGACGACGCGCGCAGCGTGACTGATCTCCTGATTGACCAGATTGAATTTTGTAACGTCTTACTGGTAAGCAAAACGGATCTGCTCGACAGCCGGCAGCAGCGTGAAGTGATTGCGTTACTGAAAAGCCTGAACCCGGAAGCGCAAATCATCCCTATATCACCGGGCAGTTTGCCGCTGGAAAATGTGCTCAATACCGGTCTTTTTGATTTTGCCAAAGCGCAGCAGGCTCCGGGCTGGCTGAAGGAACTGCGTGGTGAACATACGCCGGAAACCGAGGAATACGGCATCAGCAGTTTTGTGTACACCGCGCGCCGGCCGTTTGATCCGGATAAATTTTATCGCGTGGTACACGGCGACTGGGGCGGCGGGACCCTGCTCCGGTCGAAAGGTTTTTTCTGGCTGGCGACGCGTCCGCGTTTCGCCGGGCAGTGGAGCCAGGCGGGCGGGATCGCGCGTTATGGCATGGCGGGGATTTTCTGGCGTGCATTGCCCGAAAATGACTGGCCGCAGGATGAAGAAACCCGCCAGCAAATCATGGAAAAGTGGGTTGAGCCGTTTGGCGATATGCGTCAGGAGCTGGTATTCATCGGCCAGCATCTGGATAAAGAAGAGATTATTCACCGGCTGGATGCATGTCTGCTGAGCGAACAACAAATGGCCGAAGGGATCGACAGCTGGATCGCGATGGCCGATCCTTTTCCTGAATGGTAGTCCGTAATGACGATAAGGTTGTTCAAAAAGTAGCCGTAAAAACAGTGTGGTAATGAGAAATATTCTCAACAAAACGCTTTACAGACGATACTGAGAACCATTATCATTCTTTTCACCGGACGAGAGGTGTCCCGCCAGGGGCGTTAATCGCGAGGTACGACATTGCTCACATTGCTTCCAGTATTACTTAGCCAGCTCGGGTGCTGGCTTTTTTTTGCCTGTTATTCAGTCACTTTCCTGCGTATTCACCTGTATCCCGTGCTTTTTCAACATTCCGCGTAACTGATGATACGTCACGTTAAGCAGCTCAGCGGCCTTGCGCTGGTTGAAACGCGCCTGCCGCAACGCCTGTTCAATCAGATTTTTTTCCTGACCGGTGACCCAGTGTTTTAAATCCAGCGGCAATGCTGGTAACGAAATACTCTCACGCGGTTCCTCCGGTGCGGAATACGCTGCCCGCTGAGCAAACGGATTCAGAATAATGTTATCCAGCGGAAAATCGCTGGTGCCGTGCCGGTACATCGAGCGCTCCACGACGTTTTTCAGTTCGCGGATATTGCCCGGCCAGCGATAGCGCATCAGCGTTTCGCGGGCATGTTCGGTAAAACCGGGGAACAGCGGCAGAGAAAGTTCGCGGCACATCTGGATGGCAAAATGCTCAGCCAGCAACATGATGTCCTGCTGGCGCTCACGCAGCGGCGGAAGCTGAACGACGTCAAACGCCAGGCGGTCAAGCAAATCCGCGCGGAATTTTCCGGCGGCGGCCAGTGCCGGAAGATCATCATTCGTCGCACATACCAGCCGCACATCGACCTGTAACGGCTGGCTGCCGCCGACGCGTTCCAGATGGCCATATTCAATGACACGCAGCAGTTTTTCCTGCACCAGCATCGGCGCGGTCGCCAGTTCATCGAGAAACAACGTTCCGCCGTCCGCGCGTTCAAAGCGTCCGAAATGACGTTTCTGCGCGCCGGTAAACGCGCCCGCTTCATGGCCGAACAGTTCGGAATCCAGCAGGTTTTCATTGAGCGCCGCACAGTTGAGCGAAATGAACGGCCCCTGCCAGCGCGGCGACAGATAATGCAGACGGTGCGCAATCAGCTCTTTACCACTGCCGCGTTCACCGGTGACCAGAACCGGCTTATTCAGTTTCGCCAGCTGCGAAACCTGTTCCAGCACCTCAATAAAGGCGTTGGCTTCGCCGAGCAAATTGTCTGTGTTATCCGTCATTTGGCATTCCTTGTGTGGTGAAACACACTAACTCTTAGTGAAATTACTCATCTCGAAAAATAAGCATAGCAGAGACGAAGATAAAAAATTCAATTTATTCATGCAGATAATGATTTTAAAAAGTTGGCACGGATCCTGATATAGGTTTATCGCCGCAGTTGAAAATTTTCCTGCGGATTTGACCGGTAATCATTTGGCCGGAAACCAAACAGAAACAAAGAGGAATTTCGATTATGGGTATTTTTTCTCGCTTCGCTGACATCATTAACGCCAACATCAACACCTTGCTGGATAAAGCAGAAGATCCGCAAAAACTTGTTCGTCTGATGATTCAGGAAATGGAAGACACGCTGGTGGAACTGCGTTCAACCTCTGCCCGTGCGCTGGCAGAAAAGAAACAGCTGATCCGCCGCATTGATCAGGGTGAATCCCAGCAGATTGAATGGCAGGACAAAGCCGAACTGGCCCTGCGTAAAGATAAAGACGATCTGGCGCGTGCTGCGCTGATTGAGAAACAGAAATTGACCGAGCTGGTGGCGACGCTGAAGAACGAAGTGACCGTCGTAGAAGAAACGCTGGATCGCATGAAGTCCGAAATTGGTGAACTGGAAAGCAAACTGACTGAAACCCGTGCCCGCCAGCAGGCGCTGACATTACGTCACCAGGCGGCAGCCTCTTCGCGTGACGTTCGTCGTCAGCTCGACAGCGGTAAAATTGATGAAGCGATGGCGCGTTTTGAGCAGTTCGAACGCCGCATTGATCATATGGAAGCAGAAGCGGAAAGCGTCAGTATTGGCAAAAAGAAATCGCTGGATCAGCAGTTTGCTGAGCTGAAAGCCGACGATGAAATCAGCGCGCAAATTGCTGCCCTGAAAGCCAAAATGAACGGTAATCAGGACGCGTAATTTTCCGGTAAACCTGCCTGTCCGCAGGCAGGTTGCGGAGTTCCTGTACCCATAAGACTCATCAGAATTAAGGATAAATAATGAGCTTCCTGTTTTTAGCAATTCCGCTGACTATTTTTGTTTTATTTGTGGCGCCCGTCTGGTTGTGGCTTCACTACAGCAATCGCCAGCAAAATGGCAGTCAGCTCAGTCAGCATGAGATACAAAATCTCACCAGCCTGACGCATGAAGCGCAGCGCATGCGCGAACGTATTCAGGCGCTGGAAGAAATTCTCGATGCCGAACATCCCGGCTGGAGGAATTCATAATGGCGAACCGAATGTCTGAACGAAAACTCTACCGCGTGCCGGAAGAGGGCGTGATAAAAGGCGTTCTGGCCGGGCTGGCGCACTATCTGGGCGTACCGGTAAAACTGCTGAGGATTATGGCGGTATTGTCTGTGTTTTTCGGCTTATTCATGTTCACTTTTGTGGCGTACGTGATCCTCAGCTATGTGTTGGATCCGATGCCTGCCAGTGAATTTGAAGGCGAGAACGCGCCTTCTCCGCGTAACCTGCTGGAAGAAGCTGACCGCGAACTGAAAGCCAGCGAACAGCGTTTGCGTCAGGTCGAGCGTTACGTGACCTCGGAAACCTTCGGCGTACGCAGCCGGTTCCGTCAGCTCTAATTTTCTCTTCACCGCTTTACCTCTGCTGCCGGACATTGTTCCGGCTGCTTTTTCCCTCTCACGTCCCGCTTAAGGAATCTTTATGACCCGTTACCTGAATTCCTCGCTGCCGGGTAAGCGCAGCCTGTTTTCAAAAATTTTCAGCGTTATCATTACGCTGGCGCTGACGTTCGGTCCTGCCGGACTGGCAGCGCGTGTGCTGGGCGTGGTGGGAAAAGGGCCACTCCGGTATGTTTTAGCACTATTATTAGAACCGTTATTTAAACGTATTCTTACCGCGCTGTTTGGGCGCTACGCCAGGGAGAGCAATGAAAAGACTACAAAACGACTTTAATTCACTGATCAATCGCGGCATGGACAGGCATCTGCGGCTGGCTGTTACCGGATTAAGCCGCAGCGGTAAAACCGCTTTCATTACCGCCTTCGTTAACCAGCTTTTACATATGCACAGCGGCGCACGTTTACCGCTGTTTTCGGCTGCCCGCGAGGAGCGGCTGCTTGGCGTGAAACGCGTCCCGCAGCGGGATCTGGGTGTGTCGCGCTTTGCTTATGACCAAGGGCTGGCAGCACTTTACGGTACGCCGCCTGCGTGGCCAACGCCGACCCGTGGCGTCAGCGAAATCCGGCTGGCGCTGCGTTATCGCTCCAACGATTCCCTGCTTCGCCACTTCAAAGACACCTCGACGCTGTATCTGGAAATTGTCGATTATCCGGGCGAATGGCTGCTGGATTTGCCGATGCTGGAGCAAAATTATCTCGACTGGTCACGCCAGATGGCGGGGCTGTTGCAGGGTGATCGCGCACAGTGGGCGAAGCCGTGGCTCGAACTGTGCCAGCAATGCGACCCGCTGGCACCTGCCGATGAAAATCTGCTGGGCGCGATTGCGCAGGCGTATACCGATTACCTGATCCGCTGCAAAGCCGAAGGCTTGCACTTTATCCAGCCGGGGCGTTTTGTTTTGCCGGGGGATTTAGCCGGCGCGCCCGCATTGCAGTTTTTCCCGTGGCCGGAAATGCATCAGTACAGCGACGCACAGCTGGTGCAGGCGGATAAAAATAGCAATCTCGGCATGCTGCGCGCGCGGTTTGATTATTACTGCCAGAACATCGTGAAAGGTTTTTATAAAGATCACTTTGTGAAATTTGACCGTCAGATCGTGCTGGTGGATTGCCTGCAACCGCTTAACAGCGGGCCGCAGGCGTTCAACGATATGCGCCTCGCACTGACGCAACTGATGCAAAGTTTCCACTACGGTAAACGTACGCTGTTCCGCCGCCTGTTTAATCCGTGCATCGACAAACTGATGTTTGCGGCCACCAAAGCCGACCACATTACCGGCGATCAGCATGCGAACCTGGTGTCGCTGTTGCAGCAACTGGTGCAGGAAGCCTGGCAAAATGCGGCCTTCGAAGGCATCAGCATGGATTGCGCCGGGCTGGCCTCCGTTCAGGCGACAGAAACCGGCAGGGTGGAATATCAGGGGCAAAGTTTGCCAGCGCTGAAAGGCCAACGCTTGCAGGATGGCGCGCCGCTGACGGTGTTCCCCGGCGAAGTGCCTGCGCGTTTGCCGGGCGCGGCGTTCTGGCAAAAACAGGGGTTTCATTTTGACGAGTTTCGTCCGCGCGAAATGAGCGTAGACACGCCGTTGCCGCACATCCGTCTGGATGCGGTAATGGAGTTTTTACTGGGAGATAAAATGCGATGAGCGAACCGATAAAACCGCGTATCGATTTTGAAACGGAATTAAAAGCGCCTGCGGATCCGGTGATCAGACCGGCGCTGACCTTTGACGAAATGATTTCAGAACGCTTTACTCCGGTGACCGTCGAAACCGACGAACAGCAGGAAGAGGGCGAAGCCGAAGCCGTACTCAGCCGTGCGCTCAAACCGCGCCGCAGTTTATGGGGCAAAATTGTACGTCTTGGCGTTGCGGTGCTGGGCATCAGTGTGGTCGCGCAGGGCGTGCAATGGGTGCATCAGGCGTGGGTTCAGCAGGATTGGGTGGCGCTCGGTGCCTGCACGGCGGGCGGCCTGATTATCGTCGCCGGTGTTGGATCCGTGGCGACTGAATGGCGTCGCCTGTATCGTCTGCGTCAGCGTGCCGATGAGCGCGATGAGGCGCGTGAATTGATGCACAGCCACGCAGCAGGAAAGGGGCGGGCGTTTTGCGAAAAACTGGCGGCACAAGCCGGGCTCGATAACAGCCATCCGGCGCTGCAGCGCTGGCAGGCGTCACTGCACGAAACGCAAAATGACCGCGAAGTGGTCGAGCTATATGCCCGTCTGGTTCAGCCGGTACTCGACGCACAGGCGCGTCGCGAAATCAGCCATTCGGCGGCCGAATCTGCGCTGATGATTGCCGTCAGCCCGCTGGCGCTGGTCGATATGGCCTTTATCGCCTGGCGCAACCTGCGTCTGGTCAACCGCATCGCCGTGCTTTATGGCATTGATCTTGGCTATTACAGCCGCATTCGCCTGTTCCGTCTGGTGCTGCTGAATATGGCTTTTGCCGGTGCGTCCGAACTGGTACGCGAAGTGGGGATGGACTGGATGTCGCAGGATCTGGCGGCGCGGCTTTCTGCCCGTGCTGCACAGGGCATCGGTGCCGGATTGCTCACTGCACGTCTGGGTATCAAAACCATGGAGCTCTGCCGTCCGCTGCCGTGGCTTGAAGGCGATAAACCCAAACTGGGTGATTTTCGCAAAGAACTTATCGGCAAGCTGAAAAACAGCATGGTGAAGAGTGATAAAACCAAAGCGGGCGTTTGATTGTCCGTGGATATAAAGATTTCCTGCTGATATAAAAAAGCCCCGCGTGAGCGGGGCTTGTATTACTCTGAATAACCTTTAAAGACTGAAAACTAGGTCGTCAGATAGTTCTGTGCTTTAGCAAGACCATCGGAAATTTGTGAATACGCTTTGTTCACCGCATTACTGGTGTCACTTACCGCGTCCTGACCAAAGCTTGATAGGCGATCGGCAACTTTATTCACATCTTCCGACCAACCCGCACCATTAACCATTTCAATATCATGTTCTGTTAATTGTTTCATCTTAGGCCTTCCTTTTAATCTGTTAAAGCAAGTCCCCTTAAA
Source organism: Rahnella sp. BCC 1045 (assembly GCF_019049615.1). Classification (NCBI taxonomy): domain Bacteria; kingdom Pseudomonadati; phylum Pseudomonadota; class Gammaproteobacteria; order Enterobacterales; family Yersiniaceae; genus Rahnella; species Rahnella sp. BCC 1045. The sequence goes on from NZ_JAFMOZ010000135.1 coordinate 133,797, forward strand.
AACCGGGGGCGATGAAAACATTGAGTAATGCTATGGAGATAATTTCTACGCAATGTCTTCACGGGGATTAAGCCTAGAGCACTGGCGGCGGAATTTGACTAGGAATAATCTCCTAAGTGGAATATTATACGC
>NZ_JAFMOZ010000026.1:0-599 GCF_019049615.1 Rahnella sp. BCC 1045
TTTATAAATTGCGTCTTCTCTTTTTCAAAGAGAAGTTTCAGACCCATTTCATTTTTCTCAAATAAAAAAAGATTTGAGAAAAAATCGACAGAGTGAGTTGTTGTTCTCAATATAAGTTTTTGTCTCGATTGACGCAAAAGATCAAGAACTGATATCAATTCGCAATCAGCCATAAATTACCTCACTGATCTAACGTATCTTTTTCTTCTTTTGCCATATCTCGTATTTTACCAAGACTATTTAAGGTCCCTTCATCAACCAGTCCCTCACTGACATCTAAGCTTTTTGTATAGCTGCTTACCAGTTCTTTGATCCATGAAGCTGCGACCCTGTCATCAACCTGAGAGTTCTTTAACGTGTTAGAAACTTCATCAAGTACCCCGGAGAAGAATTTTGCACGTTCTTTTCTTAAGTCCTCCTGTAAAGTACCGGCAAATTTTATTTCCTCTTTAAACTCTTTGAGTAATTCGAGGTAGTTTCTCTCGTACGTGTAAATGACATTCAGACGTTCCTTTAGAAACTCCAGACTCAGGGTGTTAGTTAACTCACTGACTAAATGGTTCTTAAAAAGTCTAAATTGATATTCATTTTCTTCATTC
>NZ_JAFMOZ010000025.1:0-545 GCF_019049615.1 Rahnella sp. BCC 1045
CTCTACCTGACCACCTGTGTCGGTTTGGGGTACGATTTCGTGTTACCTGGAGCTTAGAGGCTTTTCCTGGAAGCATGGCATCAGCTACTTCACCACCGTAGTGGCTCGTTATCACGCCTCAGGGTTAATATGTAACCGGATTTACCAGGTCACACCCCCTACACGCTTGAACCGGGACAACCGTCGCCCGGCCAGCCTAGCCTTCTCCGTCCCCCCTTCGCAGTAACACCAAGTGCAGGAATATTAACCTGCTTCCCATCGACTACGCTTTTCAGCCTCGCCTTAGGGGTCGACTCACCCTGCCCCGATTAACGTTGGACAGGAACCCTTGGTCTTCCGGCGTGCGGGTTTTTCACCCGCATTATCGTTACTTATGTCAGCATTCGCACTTCTGATACCTCCAGCAAACCTCACAGTTCACCTTCGACGGCTTACAGAACGCTCCCCTACCCAACAACGCCTAAGCGTCGCTGCCGCAGCTTCGGTGCATGGTTTAGCCCCGTTACATCTTCCGCGCAGGCCGACTCGACCAGTGAGCTATTACG
>NZ_JAFMOZ010000024.1:0-530 GCF_019049615.1 Rahnella sp. BCC 1045
GCCATACATTTCTTTTGAAATGATATATCACCAACGGCAAGCACTTCATCAATAATTAATATATCCGGGTCTACTTGAGTAATAACAGAAAAACCTAACTTCGCTAACATTCCACTGGAGTAAACTCGAATGGGCTCATCAATAAAAGAGCCTAACTCAGAAAACTCGACAATCTTGTCCATTCTCTGCTTGAGTTCTTTTCTTCTGAGACCAAGAAGAGTTGCGTTAAGCCGTATATTTTCCCGGCCAGTTAATTCAGGATGGAATCCCCCTCCCAACTCTAACATAGAGGCAACTCTTCCAACGACATTAACCTTACCAGAAGAAGGTCTCATCACTCCTGCAACCAACCCCAAAGATGTGCTCTTACCTGCGCCATTTCGTCCGATTAAAGCTACCGATTCACCCTTAGCGATTTTAAAATTTATATTCTCAATAGCAAGATAACTTCTGCCACTTAATAAACTTAGTGCTCTGCGTGGATTGAAAATTAATTCTTTTATCCCAGAACCGATATGATGATAGAGTGG
>NZ_JAFMOZ010000023.1:0-513 GCF_019049615.1 Rahnella sp. BCC 1045
TTACCACTTTGTGATTCATGACTGGGGTGAAGTCGTAACAAGGTAACCGTAGGGGAACCTGCGGTTGGATCACCTCCTTACCTCAAGATACGCATTGTGCAGTGTCCACACAGATTGTCTGATGAAATTAATGAGCAAGAGCACCTGTTGATGCAGTAAGGGTAACCTTACGCTGATGCGAAAAGTGCCAAACCACAATGTGGTCTGGTACGGAATTTTCGTGTCCCCATCGTCTAGAGGCCTAGGACACTGCCCTTTCACGGCTGTAACAGGGGTTCGAATCCCCTTGGGGACGCCACTCCGGTAATGTGTGAAAGACATTATCAACTGTTCTTTACGAACAGAAAATAACTTAAAGATGACTTTAACGAGTCGTGTTTAAGATATTGCTCTTTAACAATCTGGAACAAGCTGAAAAATTGAAAGTTTACAGCTGAACATCACTCTCCGTAGAAGTACTGAGTGGTGATTAGCCTGTAACAGAGTCTCTCAAATAATCGCAATGCGACGGTG
>NZ_JAFMOZ010000022.1:0-486 GCF_019049615.1 Rahnella sp. BCC 1045
CCGAATCCAGCCAGCTGACGTTCTACACGCTCTATATGCATTTAGCCCCCTGGACTGCATATCAGTCAGCAAACACGTCGCGTTTTCTCATCAATGAGAAAAGTGGGCTCAGGGCTTATTTAGACGAGTCTCACGAAATCTGTGCGGGCGTTCTTCCTAAAGGTACCCGCGTCATTTGGGATGGAAAAACGACACAGTCGTTTAATAAGCGTGATTATGCTCAGGTCACGCTGGAAGATGATGTGACGGGTATGGACTGGGATGCCAGTGCAGGCAGTCAGCTGTGGGTGCTTGCTGATCATGGAACGTCAAACCTCAAACCTGTAGAAGTTGCTTTACCTGCATGGTGGAAGCCCCTTGAGCAGCCAATGCCCGTTCTCGATGCCATGAAGTTCGATCAGGTTGTTAATCTGAATACGCCTTTACCCATCAAAGCCGGTGCTGCAATCGGGCACATGGGGTATTTCGAAGATGCCTATGACCAGG
>NZ_JAFMOZ010000021.1:0-484 GCF_019049615.1 Rahnella sp. BCC 1045
CCGGGGTGGCGCAGCGGCGCAGGGTGTCGGCGTCCAGCCTCCCCTGGTCCGCGAGCCGGCAGGCCTGCGCGAGCCCCGCCGCCTCGTCGAGCATGCCCAGACTCGCGGCCACCGACGCCGCGTAGGTGTCCGCGTCGACCAGCAGCACGCGCGCGCCGTGCAGGGCCGCCTCGGCCGCGAGGTTGATCGCGACCACGGTGCGCCCCGGTGCCCCGGCGGGTCCCCACACCACCACGAGCCGGGGTTCCACCCCGTCGTCGCCTGCTCCGGCGTCCACGTCCCCCTCCGGGTGCCACAGCTCGCGCTCCCCGCCGTCCTCGGCGCTCTCCCCGACGCCGTCACCGGCGGTGGGTGGCACTGGCCCGGTCCCGTGATCGGCCTCCTCGGTGTGGCCCCGGGACCCCCGGGCGCGGGCGACGTCGCCCTGCCGCCCTTCCCCGCTCCGCGCGTCCTCCCCGTCCGGCCCTGCGGCCCGGGACCCGTC
>NZ_JAFMOZ010000020.1:0-465 GCF_019049615.1 Rahnella sp. BCC 1045
GCCGTGATCGCCGGCTCCGACCACGTGAGCGAGCCGGCCGTCGCCGTCGTCTTCACCGTCGGGGTGGCGTTCGCGTGGATCGGCACGGGCCTGTTCGCCTGGTGGCGGCGCCCGGTCAACCGGGTCGGGGCGCTGATGACCTGGACGGGCTTCGCGTTCCTGCTCAACGCGTTCGTGGCGGCCAACTCGTCCGCGCTCTTCACGCTCGCCGCGGCCACCTCGAACGTCTACCTGGCGGCGTTCGTGCACCTGCTGCTCGCCGACCCCGAGGGCACGCTGCGCCGCTCCCTGCACCGCCGGCTCGTCGCCGCGACCTACGGGCTCGCGCTCCTGGGCCCGCTGCCGTTGCTGCTGTCGGCCCGGGACGCGTCCTGCGGCGAGTGCCCGGACAGCTTCGTCCAGGTCACCGAGGGCACGACGCTCGGCACCTCGGGTGACGCGCTGACGAGCCTCGCCGCGGTGGTG
>NZ_JAFMOZ010000019.1:0-446 GCF_019049615.1 Rahnella sp. BCC 1045
TGCCCGGGCAGGACGTCGTCTTCGTCGAACCCTCGCAGCTCGACGAGTGGCCGCAGCAGGCGCTCGCGGCGGGCGTGACGGCGGCATCCGGCACGCCGACGTTCTGGCGTCAAGCGCTGTGGCGCAACGGTGACGTGCTCGCCCAGCTGAAGCTCGAACAGATCACGCTCGGCGGCGAACCCGTCGACCAGGGCATCCTCGACCGACTGCGTGAGGTCTTCCCCGACGCACGTATCTCATGGATCTACGCGAGCTCCGAGGCCGGTGCGGCGATCGCCGTCCACGACGGGCTCGCCGGATTCCCCGAGACCTGGCTGGAGCGCGAGGTCGCCGGGCGCCCGCGCCTGAGCGTCGAGGACGGTGAGTTGCTCATCGCTTCGCCGAAGGCCGCCGAGGGCATGGACGCCGTCATCCACACCGGCGACCACGTCGAGATCGCCGACGGA
>NZ_JAFMOZ010000018.1:0-436 GCF_019049615.1 Rahnella sp. BCC 1045
TCCCCAGAGCGCGCGAAAACTCGGGCTGCTCCATCCGCTCCTTGAGTCCGCCTAACACACGCTGCCATAGCGCGCGTAAAGCCGGCCCATCGATCTGCGTCTGCCCACTTATTTGAAACACACCTTAAGTATTGCAAAAGCTGGGGCCTCACGAGGGTTACATCGCACCAGAAGACACTCCGACGTGAAACAGGCGACAAATGACCGCGGAGGTTTGGAGGCAGCAGTAAAATCAGTTATTCTAGACAAGTTGCTAAAAGCTTTAGCGAACTTTTTCCACTGTCGGCCATTAATTGTAAGGAGAAACCGTGGCTGCTACCTGCGAAATCTGCGGCAAGGGACCCGGCTTCGGGAAGTCCGTTTCGCACTCTCACGTGCGCACCAACCGCCGTTGGAACCCGAACATTCAGCGCGTGCGCGCCGTTGTGAACGGTAC
>NZ_JAFMOZ010000017.1:0-430 GCF_019049615.1 Rahnella sp. BCC 1045
GTACAAACAGGCAGGCTAAGCCGAAGAACAGAGCCTTTTGGTCTGGGTAGTTGCGGGCCAAAATACCCAGCACCACAAGTGCGACCAGGGAGACACCAATGGCAATGCGCGCAAACAGCGTGTAGCTGCCGCGCAGATTCTCCATCCGCTCGTCTACTCGCGACTGGTACTCCTCGCGGTTACGCAGCGCAAAGACAAGATCGCTGAGCTTATAACCACTACCGACCAGATGCACTTCTTCGTTGTTGACCAGGCCGCCCTCTTCCAGCTGGTGATTAATCAAAATATTGACCGAGGACAGGCTGCGACGCAGCCAGTAGCCAACCACGTAGGCGACCACTGCCATGACCATCAGGGTAAGCATGTTCTTGAGGTAGTAATTGGAGTAGAAACCACCAATTGTCTCGCGGAGAGCATCAATACCGTAGGT